>NZ_FYDT01000061.1:0-33009 GCF_900187585.1 Pseudomonas sp. Irchel 3E19 | reverse complement strand
TTGGCACCCACCACAGGAAGGGAATCGGGTGGCGTGGGGCGTCAGATCGATCTGGAGGGCATCACCATCAGGCTTGATCGTGACGACAGAAAAGCCCTCCCAAAAAGGAAGGAAAGTATTAATATCGCGCATAAGAACGCCGGTTTGTTAGATGTGTTTGCTCGCACGAACATCATCAAGCAAATCGGCGTTCTTGTTTCTGTGTTTCCCGGGATTCCGTGAAGAACCTTTTTTTTGCCTGTTTTTTGCGCTACCTGACATCCTTAGATATACCTTAAGTATCAATTGAAGGAAAACGGGGTGTGTGATGCCAGTTGTCGATGGTTATGCCAAGGTTATCGTCGATGAATCAGGGTTTCGCAGCGAGATGCCCATTTTATTATCGGAGCAGGGGGTTGTATTGCCTCTCCTAGATTATTTGCTGAGTAAGCAAATAGATCGCTCTCCTGATTGGCTGCGTCGAGTTGTGAGTTCGGCAAAGCTTCTAATTACTTATATGGAGGTAAACCAGAGTAGTTTCTCAGAGCCTGAGATGTTATTTCAGTCGTTCGCAACACGCTTATTTACCGGTACCGTAGATGACAATGGTTTCGATCCTTCAGGTCTATATTGGATACCCGCTAGTACCTTGATGGCAAACCGGCATATTAATATTTTGAAGGGGTTGACCGATTTTTTGGCTGATCATAGCCATGTTACTCACATGAACCCCTTGGTCACTGAAAGTAGTCATGATCAGCGATTAAGCTATGCTTCCTGGTATCGGCGAAATCAATTCGATTTTTTAGGGCATATAAAAAATAAGACGATAAACGAAACGGCGGGAAAGGCTCGTAGTATCAGGGGGCGGCGCGCGTTAAATAGGGGGGGCGACGAAGCGGTTGCTTTTCCAGAATCCCTTTTTGAGCAATTTTATTTGAAGGGCTTTGGTAGCGCTTCAGATCGGAGGTGTTCGGTTCGGGATCAGTTAATTCCCATCATGATGCACGGTGCAGGCCTTCGAGAAAGCCAAGCTCTTCACTTGTGGGTTCAGGATGTAGAAATTGATCCGCATGACCCCTTGAAAGCATTAATACGTATATACCATCCCGAAGAAGGTAAGGCCCTAGGTGGTTGGAAGAGTGTCTCGGGGAAAACTAATAGATCAGCCTATTTGCGCGAGGTATATGCTCTGCCGCCTCGAAATCAATTGAGGGGAACTCGTCGGGTCGGTTGGAAAACACGGTATGTTGATCATCGAGATGGCTACATTCAGTTGTACTGGTTTCCTGATGACTTTGGTCGGTTGTTCTTGACGCTATGGAATGAGCATCTTTACTACATTGCTAGTGTCGAGCGACAACATCCTTATGCTTTTATTTCATACGAAAAGCGAAGCCTGGGTAAGCCTTATACTTTGAATGCGTTCAACGAGAACTACGCTGCGGCGTTGGCTCGCATCGGATTAAATCCAGCTAAGGTCGAAGGACTTTCGCCTCATGGACATCGACATGCATATGGGCGCCGACTTGTACGTGCGAATGTTGACTCAATAGTCATCAAGAAGGCATTACATCATTCATCCATGGAATCCCAAGGTGTCTATACCACTCCAAGCATTATGGATGTAAATGAAGCGCTAACTAAAGCGACAGATTTACTGAAGAACACCCCTACGAAGAAAAGTACAGATGCTCAGATTGCAAATGGTTTTCAAGAATTTGGTTTGATGGGGGGCTGATCTGGATTCTTCTACATTTAGCGCGAAGAGTAACGCAAGGAGGCGTTAGCGATGCCAATAAAAAAAGGGACAAAATATAATGGGCGAACTAAAGATATTACATTTAGCTGGTTAACCGCCGAGCGAGGTGTGAAATGGGAAACTTGGCGCAAGCTCATGGCGGAGTGGCTGGCATCGGAACATCAGAATACTCATTTGAGGATAACGGTACTCAACTGGTTTGTAATGCATTATTTGCCGATCGTGTCAGAGGGGTGGAATCCAAAAAGTATATTTATTGCTCATGAAAATAATGCACTTCCCGGGCTGACTGAAATGCTAGAAGAAACCGTGCATCCGTTGAAGATTCCCGAAAGACAAAATGCAATTGTAAGTTTTATTGGTTGGGTGATTGAGAAGGTTTTTAGTGAGATTGACAGTTTCGGTCGTTTACAGTCACTTGTTATCAATCCTTTCAGTAGGGCAAGTAAATCTGGAATTAGGCTTTCTGAAACTGTACATAACCCATTGCCATATACCTATATCAAGGATCTACGTGCATTAATATGCCCCGATCCATCTGGTAATTTCAATGATTGGCATTGGGCGCATGAGCAGTATGGTCCGCAGCGATCAAACGGTACATCCTCCGCAGCACGTAAAGGAGGTGATTGGTTCGAAGTGGATCCGCGAGTTATCAACTACTCTGATCCATACTGCGTTTGGCGTACCCGCACCATCATTAAAAAAGTTAAAGGAAGAGGGCAAAGGGAAGTTGTGGTTTATGAGCTATGGTCTCCTGTCAGAGCTATGGTCATATTTATCAAGTTGCATCTACCACTTAGGACATACCAAGTGCGTTTTCTCGATTCTGGTGAGGCAGATACTTGGAGATATTCCCGAGATGGATGGAATCTGAATAGAGTGCATAAATTCATTCGAGGTAGTGAGGTAAACCCCTGGCGCAAGGGTAATGCTGTTCACTTAAGCATTTGAATCCTCGCCGGGCTTCTTCGAAAATCCGATGTCAGATCTCTGGCATCGGATTTTTTATGTCTGTTCAACAGGACTTGCTCGACCTCGGCGACCTTTTCAACTTCTGTGACTTGAGCACATTCACTCAAAATATTCCCATCGAGTGGGTCGCGTCTGCGCTGGATCTGTCCAGCCAAGCCACTATCCGACGGCGTCGCTTGCCTGCCGACCAAGTGCTCTGGCTGGTGCTCGGCATGGCATTGTTTCGCGACGAGCCCGTTCATGAGGTCGCCCGACGTTTGAACATCTGCGCCCAAGGTCTGGCTTCTGACCATCTATTGGCCCGTAGCGGTGTAACCGAAGCCCGCAAGCGGCTCGGGGCCGACCCGGTTGAGTGGTTGTTTCGCAAGACGGGGACTCAATGGGGCGCAGAGCGCTATCGTGATGATACTTGGCAGGATCTGCAAGTATTTGCGGTGGATGGTGCGCTTTTACGTACGCCCGACACGCCTGAATTGCGAGACCATTTCGGTTCCGGAAACACCTCGACCGATCGCCAAACGCCCTTTTCCATGCTGCGTCTGGTGGCGCTGATGAATGTCCGTTCACACCTGATCCTCGATGCACAACTTAGCCCTTACCGGCGCAGCGAAATGCGTCTGGCCGATGAGTTTTTGCAGCAGATCCCCAACCACTCCGTGACGCTGTTCGATAAAGGGTTCTGGAGCGCCGATCTCATGCTCAGCCTGAGCGGCGACGGCAGTCACCGTCATTGGCTGATTCCGGCAAAAAAGGGATTGGTTTGCGAGGAGGTAGCTCGTTACAACCAGCACGACCGTTTGGTGCGCATGAAAGTCTCGCCGCAAGCCAGAAAGCGAAATCCGACGCTTCCCACGTACTGGGAGACGCGTGAAGTCAGTTATGAAATTCAAGGCAAAGTAAAAACAGTCATGACATCGTTGCCGGCCAATATCTACAGCACCGAGTCTGTTGCCAAGCTTTATCAGGAGCGCTGGGAAATCGAATTGGGCTTCAGGGATATCAAAAGCTCAATGCAGCAAAACGCAATGACCTTGCGCAGCAAAAAGGTCGATCTGATCTACCAGGAAGTGTGGGGGTTGTTGCTGGCTTACAACGTGATTCGTCGGGAGGCAAGTCAGGCAGCAGTCGCGTTTGGTCGAGCGCCGTCGGACATCCGTTTCAAGCCGGCTTGCCAGTACATCGCCGTGCAGTTGATCGTGATGGCAGCGGTCAATCCTGTTTCAGCGACGGGTAGACGGTTGGCGGAACTTAGAAAAGGCGTTGGCGGGCTGTTTCTGGATCACCGCCCAAGGCCTTCGAGGCCAAGGACGGTGAAGATTTCAAAAACCCGGTTTCCGGTGGATCGCAAGGCTGCTCCGCTTAAGTGAACAGCATTACGCCAATGAGCGCGGGCTTTCTATTACAACAAATCAGAGCAGGAAGATCGTGGCCAACCCGAGGAAGATGAAAAAGCCACCACTGTCGGTCATGGCAGTAATCATCACACTGGCCCCCATCGCCGGATCACGACCCAACTTGGCCAGAGTCATAGGGATTAACACCCCCATCAGCGCCGCCAGAAGCAAGTTGAGTGTCATCGCTGCGGTCATCACCACACCCAGCGACCAACTGCCATAAAGCAGATAGGCGACCACACCGATTACCCCGCCCCAGACCAAGCCATTGATCAAGCCCACGGCCAGTTCCTTGCGCATCAGTCGCGATGTGTTGCCGGTACTGACCTGATCGAGTGCCATCGCACGAACGATCATGGTGATCGTCTGATTGCCGGAGTTACCGCCAATACCCGCTACGATAGGCATCAATGCCGCCAGCGCTACCAACTTTTCGATCGACCCCTCAAACAGACCGATCACACGCGAGGCGACAAACGCAGTGACCAAGTTCACCGCCAGCCATGCCCAACGGTTGCGCAAGGATTTCCAGACCGAAGCAAAGATGTCTTCCTCTTCACGAAGACCTGCCATATTGAGGACTTCGCTTTCGCTTTCCTCACGAATCAGGTCGACCATTTCATCGATGGTCAGACGGCCGATCAGCTTGCCGTTTTTGTCGACCACCGGGGCAGAGATCAAGTCGTAACGCTCGAACGCCTGAGCAGCGTCATAAGCATCTTCATCCGGATGAAAACTCACCGGATCGCTGGCCATTACTTCAGCAACCTGTTTCTCCGGATCGTTCACCAGCAAACGCTTGATCGGCAGCACACCCTTGAGCACGCCGTCGTAATCGACCACAAACAGTTTGTCGGTATGACCGGGCAACTCTTTGAGACGCCGCAGGTAACGCAAAACCACTTCAAGACTGACATCCTCACGAATGGTCACCATCTCGAAGTCCATCAGCGCACCGACCTGCTCCTCGTCATAAGACAAGGCCGAGCGCACTCGCTCGCGTTGTTGCTGGTCCAGCGTCTCCATTAACTCATGGACGACATCTCGCGGCAGCTCGGAGGCCAGGTCAGCGAGTTCGTCGGCATCCATGTCCTTGGCAGCAGCCAGGAGCTCGTGATCGTCCATGTCGGCGATCAGTGTTTCACGGACGGAATCGGATACTTCGAGAAGAATGTCGCCGTCGCGATCAGCCTTGACCAACTGCCAGAGCGTCAGACGGTCGTCCAGTGGCAAGGCTTCGAGAATGTAGGCTACGTCGGCGGAGTGCAGATCATCGAGCTTGCGTTGCAGCTCGACGAGATTTTGCCGGTGAACCAGGTTTTCGACCCGGTCGTGATGAGCGCCTTCCTGGCGATGAGTCAGGTCTTCGACGACCCGTTGACGCTGCAGCAGCTCGACGACTTGAGCCAGGCGATCCTGCAGGCTTTCCTGTGTTTTCTTTACTTCGATTTCAGACATAGGCGAACTCCACTCCCAGCAGCGGGGCACGCCGGAAGATTCAATCAGTCAATTCATGATTGGTGAAACGGGGTACTGAGTAACTACTGGGTAAGTCCATGGAGGTATTCCATAAGCCCCGGCGGGGCTGACGGGCGCAATGATACACCGCCTGACGGTTTTAAACGTTAAAAAATCGTGGCCGAAACAAGCGCTTGCGAAACAAACCTGAGCGCCGTCCTGATCCATGCAGATGCGACGACTCATCCTGAAAAGAAACCACACCGACAATGAAAAATGCAGCGACTACCCTTGAGCATAGATCGTCATGGAGGACGTCGAATGCCATCGAAAACAACTCGTTTTGTACTCACCAGCCTGCTCTGCCTGCCGCCCGCCGGGGCAGCGACCAGCCTTCACCGATGTGAAGCGCCCGACGGCAGCGTCACTTTCACCAGCATGAGTTGTGCGAGCGGTGAACAACGCTCAGTTCAGGAAGTACACCCCTACTCGCCCGGATCGGTCGTAGCGATCATGCCGGAGCACGACCACGAAGAAAAATCCGGTATGAAAGCCCGCGGTCGAGAACCGGGTATTGTTGGGCGCGCGCAAGACAAGTGCGCAAATCTGATAGATGCCAGACAGCGACGCGAAGCGATCATCAATCGACGCATCATTGCCGGCATGAACCAGCAGGACGTCGAAAGCGCACTCGGCAAACCGGACAAGGTCAATATTCGGACGTCGACGACGAGCTATCGGTACGACCTCAAACGAGGCCGAAGTGCTCAAGTCGATTTCGATGAGAAGGGATGCGTGAAAGGGAAAGCCAAATCGAAGAAAGCAAAAAGCCCGCGTTAAACGCGGGCTTTTCGGTATATGGTGCACTCGACAGGATTCGAACCTGTGACCGCTCGGTTCGTAGCCGAGTACTCTATCCAGCTGAGCTACGAGTGCATTTTGTGTTTTTAAACCAGACCACAACTGATTGAAGCCAAGTCACCTGCATTGCTGCAAACAACTCTTAAATGGTGCACTCGACAGGATTCGAACCTGTGACCGCTCGGTTCGTAGCCGAGTACTCTATCCAGCTGAGCTACGAGTGCATTTGTGTTTTTAGACCAGATCACATCTGGTTGAAGCCAAGTCACTTACATTGCTGTAACTGACTCTTAAATGGTGCACTCGACAGGATTCGAACCTGTGACCGCTCGGTTCGTAGCCGAGTACTCTATCCAGCTGAGCTACGAGTGCATTTGTTGCGCCGCATTATAGCCCGTCTAATCTCTATCCCAACCACTTTTTCTAATAATTTCAACAACTTACAGAAAAAGCCAGATTACGACGTACTAAGCAAATAATGGCGGAGAACGGGGGATTCGAACCCCCGACACCCTTTTGAGGTGTACTCCCTTAGCAGGGGAGCGCCTTCGGCCACTCGGCCAGCTCTCCGCAACACGGGGCGTATCTTAACCAACCTTTTCCCCGTTTGCAAACATAAAAATCGATAAAAATTAATGGCTTGGTTCTTCGTCCTTCTCTTTCTTTATACGCAGGTAAATTTCCTCACGGTGCACGGCAACCTCTTTCGGAGCGTTCACACCGATGCGCACTTGATTTCCTTTAACGCCGAGCACGGTCACGGTGATTTCTCCATCACCGATAATCAGGCTTTCTGCGCACCGACGAGTCAGAATCAGCATACCTTTCTCCTCACGCATTTCATTTCAGGGACAACAGTCTGCAAAAAAAAGGCACCCGACCTACAACCGGAGCGATCGTAGCCCTACATGCCTGAGTATTGACCAGCACGAGCAAAAGAACAGTTCAGGGCTCGCGCCATTCAAAAATAAAGGGCGCGGTCCGACCGCGCCCTTCAAGAAACGGAATTACTCGCCCTGACGGGCCGGAGCATCCAGTTCGAAAGCCGTGTGCAGAGCGCGCACGGCCAGTTCCAGGTATTTCTCTTCAATCACCACGGAAACCTTGATTTCCGACGTTGAGATCATCTGGATGTTGATGCTTTCTTTCGCCAGGGATTCGAACATGCGGCTGGCCACGCCTGCGTGGGAACGCATGCCGACGCCAACGATCGAGACCTTGGCAATCTTGGTGTCGCCAACCACTTCACGGGCACCGATCTCGCGAGCAGTGTTTTCCAGCACGGTCTGTGCGGCCTGGTAGTCGTTGCGGTGCACGGTGAAGGTGAAGTCGGTGGTGTTATCGTGCGCAACGTTCTGCACGATCATGTCGACTTCGATGTTCGCGGCACTGATCGGGCCGAGAATCTTGAACGCCACACCCGGGGTGTCTGGCACGCCACGGATGGTCAGCTTGGCTTCATCGCGATTGAAAGCGATGCCGGAAATGATCGGCTGTTCCATGGTTTCCTCTTCATCAATAGTAATGAGGGTGCCCGGACCCTCCTTGAAGCTGTGCAGTACGCGCAGCGGAACGTTGTACTTGCCGGCGAATTCCACCGCACGGATCTGCAGCACCTTGGAACCGAGGCTGGCCATTTCCAGCATCTCTTCGAAGGTGATCTTGTCCAGACGCTGAGCGACCGGCACGACACGCGGGTCGGTGGTGTAGACACCATCGACGTCGGTGTAGATCTGGCATTCGTCAGCCTTCAGCGCAGCAGCGAGTGCCACACCGGTAGTGTCGGAACCGCCGCGACCCAGCGTAGTGATGTTGCCGTGCTCGTCGACGCCCTGGAAACCGGCGACTACGACAACGCGGCCCGCCTTCAGATCACCACGAATCTTCTGGTCATCAATCTGCAAGATACGCGCTTTATTGTGCGCACTGTCCGTCAGAATCCGCACCTGATTACCGGTGTACGACACCGCCGGCACACCGCGCTTGATCAGCGCCATGGCCAACAGGGCAATCGTCACCTGCTCACCGGTGGAAACGATCACGTCCAGTTCACGCGGAACCGGTTGCACGTCACCACTGATTTGCTTGGCCAGATCGATCAGACGGTTGGTTTCGCCGCTCATTGCAGACAACACGACCACCAGGTCATCGCCGGCATCGCGGAATTTCTTAACCTTGTCGGCGACCTGCTCGATTCTCTCGACAGTGCCGACCGAGGTGCCTCCAAATTTCTGTACGATCAAAGCCATTTCAAAGCCGCCTCTGCCCATGAAGGGCGCCCAAATAATCAACTCAAACAGCCGCCGGGCCCGCCACTAGACTGCGCGCCCGACGGACCGTCTTATAAAGCTTGCTCGACGAATGGAACGGTCAGCGCCAGTGCGCCATCCAGCGCGCCGGCGTCGATACCGCCGCCCTGCGCCATGTCCGGACGACCACCGCCCTTCCCGCCCACTGCCGCAGCAGCCTGTTTCATCAAATCACCGGCTTTGAGTTGGCCAGTCAGGTCTTTGGTTACGCCTGCAACCAGAACGACCTTTTCCTCATGGACACTGCCGAGCAGGATCACTGCGCGGCCGAGTTTGTTTTTCAGTTGATCGACCAGCGCCAGCAGCGCCTTGGCGTCCTGACCATCCAGACGTGCGGCCAAAACCTTCACGCCTTTGACGTCCAGTGCCGCGCTCGACAGATCGTCGCCCGCAGCGCTGGCCGCCTTGGCTTGCAACTGCTCGAGTTGCTTCTCCAGTTGGCGATTGCGCTCCAGCACAGCCGACAGCTTGTCGATCAGGTTGTCGCGGCTGCCCTTGACCAGGCTGGCCGCTTCCTTGAGTTGTTCTTCTGCAGCGTTCAAGTAGGCCAGTGCCGCGGCACCGGTGACTGCCTCGATACGACGCACGCCCGATGCCACACCGCCTTCGCTGATGATTTTCAGCAGGCCGATGTCGCCGGTACGGTTGGCGTGGATGCCACCGCACAGCTCGACGGAGAAATCGCCGCCCATGCTCAGCACACGCACGTTGTCGCCGTACTTCTCGCCGAACAGCGCCATCGCGCCTTTCTGCTTGGCGGTTTCGATGTCGGTTTCTTCGGTTTCAACGGCGGAGTTCTTGCGAATCTCGGCGTTGACGATGTCTTCCAGCGCTTTGATTTGCTCAGGCTTGATCGCTTCAAAGTGGCTGAAGTCGAAACGCAGACGCTGGCTGTCCACCAACGAACCTTTCTGCTGAACGTGCTCGCCCAGTACCTGACGCAGTGCAGCGTGCAGCAAGTGGGTGGCCGAGTGGTTCAACGAAGTCGCGTGACGCACCTCGGCATCGACGTGGGTTTCCACGGGCGCGCCGATGGTCAGGCTGCCGGAATCCAGCACACCGTGGTGCAGGAAGGCGCCGCCGGTCTTGGTGGTGTCACGAACGTCGAAACGTGCGTTGCCCGCCTGCAGATAACCGCAATCACCGATCTGGCCGCCGGATTCAGCGTAGAACGGCGTCTGGTTCAGAACGATCACCGCCTCTTCGCCTTCATTCAAGACGTCGACCGACTGGCCTTCTTTATAGATAGCGACAATTTTCGCCGAACCGCTGGTGCCTTTGTAGCCGGTGAACTCGGTGGCTACATCAACCTTGACCAGCGTGTTGTAGTCCAGACCGAACGAACTGGCCGAGCGCGCACGAACACGCTGGGCTTCCATTTCACGCTCAAAACCGGCTTCGTCGACAGTCAGGCTGCGCTCGCGGGCGATGTCCGCGGTCAGGTCCATCGGAAAACCGTAGGTGTCGTAGAGTTTGAACACCACGTCGCCTGGCACCACGGTGCCTTTGAGTTCAGCCAGATCCTGCTCGAGAAT
Source organism: Pseudomonas sp. Irchel 3E19 (assembly GCF_900187585.1). NCBI lineage: Bacteria > Pseudomonadati > Pseudomonadota > Gammaproteobacteria > Pseudomonadales > Pseudomonadaceae > Pseudomonas > Pseudomonas sp. Irchel 3E19. The sequence goes on along the minus strand of NZ_FYDT01000061.1, from coordinate 22,736 downwards.
CTTCAGGCCGTGCTCCAGAGTCTTGGAGAACTGCTCTTCTTCGGCTTTGAGTACGCGCTCGATGTTGCTCTGCTGCTTTTTAAGTTCCGGGAACGCTTCGCCCATCTCGGCGACCAGCGCCGCGACGATCTTGTAGAAGAAGCTGCCGGTGGCGCCGAGCTTGTTGCCGTGACGGCAGGCGCGACGAATGATCCGGCGCAGTACGTAGCCACGACCTTCGTTGGATGGCAGCACGCCATCGGCGATGAGGAAACCGCACGAACGAATGTGGTCGGACACCACTTTCAGCGAAGACTGATCGCCGTTTTCACAACCGATGGCTTCAGCCGAGGCCTTCAGCAGGTTCTTGAACAGGTCAATATCGTAGTTGGAATTGACGTGCTGCATCACCGCACTGATCCGCTCCAGGCCCATGCCGGTATCCACCGACGGCGCTGGCAACGGATGCAACACGCCATCGGCGGTGCGGTTGAACTGCATGAATACGTTGTTCCAGATCTCGATGTAACGGTCGCCGTCTTCTTCCGGCGAGCCCGGTGGGCCGCCCCAGATGTGGTCGCCGTGATCGTAGAAAATCTCGGTGCACGGGCCGCACGGGCCGGTATCGCCCATGGTCCAGAAGTTGTCGGAGGCGTACGGCGCGCCTTTGTTGTCGCCGATGCGGATCATGCGCTCGACCGGCACACCGATCTCTTTGGTCCAGATGTCATACGCTTCGTCGTCGGAGGCGTAAACGGTGACCCAGAGTTTTTCCTTCGGCAGTTTCAGAACGCCGGTCAGGAAGGTCCAGGCGAAGGTGATCGCGTCGTGCTTGAAATAGTCACCGAAGCTGAAGTTACCGAGCATTTCGAAGAACGTGTGGTGACGGGCGGTATAACCGACGTTTTCCAGGTCACTGTTCTTGCCACCGGCACGCACGCATTTCTGGCTGCTGGTTGCGCGGGTGTACGCACGTTTTTCCTGGCCCAGGAAGCAGTCCTTGAACTGGTTCATCCCCGCGTTAGTGAACAGCAGGGTTGGATCGTTGCCCGGAATCAAAGAGCTGGAGGCTACACGGGTGTGGCCTTGCTCTTCGAAGAAGCGAAGGAAGGCTTCACGGATTTCTGCGCTTTTCATTAGGTTCTTCCACGGAGGCTGCGGCCAAAGGCCTGTGCGAAACGTCAACAGACGAAGCGACGGCAAAGGGCCGCATTATATCGGCCCTGCGCGCGGGGTACAGCGTGTTTATACGATAGAAACGGTCAATTGGACGGCTAACGCTGTCACTTGCGCGAAAACTCGACAAATGTCGCGATCACTTGCTCGATTTGCGAGCGATTGACGTCCATGTGCGTGACCATGCGCAGACGCGCGGCGGCGCTCAATTTGATTCCGCGCTCGGCGGCAAATGCCTTGATCGCCTCGGCTTTGTCGCCCATTTGCACGTAAACCATGTTGGTCTGCACCGGCTCGACGCTAAAGCCTGCACCACGCAGGCCTTCGGCAAGAAATTGCGCATTGGCGTGGTCATCCGCCAGACGCTCGACGTTGTGATCCAGCGCGTACAGCCCCGCCGCTGCCAGCAATCCTGCTTGACGCATACCGCCGCCAACCATTTTGCGCAGACGACGCGCCTTGCCGATCAACTCGACCGAACCGCACAACACCGAGCCGACCGGCGCGCCAAGGCCTTTGGACAGGCACACCGACACCGAATCGAAATGCTGAGTGATTTGCCGGGCATCAACGCCCAGCTTGACCGCCGCGTTGTACAAGCGCGCGCCGTCCAGGTGCAGTTGCAGACCGTTGTCCTGAGTGAACTTGCGTGCCCGGGCCAGATACTCCAGCGTCAGCACCTTGCCTTGCATGGTGTTTTCCAGCGCCAGCAGTCGGGTACGGGCAAAGTGGAAGTCATCCGGCTTGATCGCGGCGGCCACTTGATCCAGATCCAGCGAGCCGTCGGCCTGCACTTCCAGCGGCTGCGGCTGAATTGAACCCAGCACTGCCGCACCACCGCCCTCGTACTTATAGGTGTGCGCCTGTTGGCCGACGATGTACTCGTCACCGCGCTCGCAATGCGCCATCAGCCCGAGCAGGTTGCTCATGGTGCCGGTCGGCACAAACAGCGCAGCGGCGAAACCCAGCCGTTTTGCCAGTTCGGCTTCCAGACGATTGACCGTCGGATCTTCGCCGTACACGTCGTCACCGGTGGCGGCGCTGTTCATCGCGTCGAGCATGGCGGGAGTCGGTTGAGTGACGGTGTCGCTGCGAAGATCGATAACGCTCATGAACCTGGCCTCAAGTCAGCAGGGGAAATCCCTTTATGAAGGTGAATTACTGCGGTCATCGCGCCGATTAATCAACCCTTGAGCGCGAAAAGGTCAGGTTACTTCTTGAGAACACGCCATCCATGTGGGAGCGAGCCTGCTCGCGAAAGCAGTCTTTCAGTGACACATCTACTGACTGACACACTGCTTTCGCGAGCAGGCTCGCTCCCACCGGTTCTGTGCAGGGCCCGAAAATATGTGTTAAAAACGCTGCGCCGCCGACAAAAGGGCGGCGAAAACGTTCTCAGGGCGGGGTGCAATTCCCCACCGGCGGTAATTGCGCGCAATGCGCATAGCCCGCGAGCGCTTGGCGACGGACACGGCTTTGGGCGGTGCACGGCGGCAAGGTCAGCAGACCCGGTGTGATTCCGGGGCCGACGGTCATAGTCCGGATGAAGAGAGAACGGGATTAACGCCAAAGGGCCGTCCGTGCGCTTCTGCGCTCGCGCGTACCCTTGAATCCCTTTCGATTCATAACGCCCTGTTTTTCACACAAACAGGAGTCAGAACATGCAACCCACCGCTATCGATAGCAAAAGCAAACACCCTCACGGCGAGCGCGTTGCGTTCATCCAGGCCTGCTGGCACAAGGAAATCGTCGACCAAAGCCGCAAAGGCTTCCTCGCCGAAATGCTCGTTCAGGGTTATCAGGAATCGGACATCGACTTCTTCGAAGTCGGCGGCGCCTTTGAAATGCCCCTGCACGTCAAGCTGCTGGCCAAGACCGGTCGTTACGCCGGCATCGTCGCGGCAGCCCTGGTCGTGGACGGCGGCATCTACCGTCATGAGTTCGTCGCCCAGTCGGTGGTCAGCGGCCTGATGCAGGTGCAGCTGGAAACGGAAGTGCCGGTGTTCTCGGTATCCCTGACCCCGCATCACTTCCATGCCGGTGAAGAGCATCAGAAGTTCTTCTTTGAGCACTTTGTGCACAAGGGTCAGGAAGCGGCGAAGACGTGCGCCGATACGCTGCAGAAGGTTCGTGCGTTGCGTCGTACAGAGCCGCGTGCTGTCGCCGTGTAACGTCGAGTGAGTTTTTAACCTCACTCAAGTCAAATGTGGGAGCGAGCCTGCTCGCGAAGAGGGACAGCCAGCCGACGACAAGTTGACTGGTAGACCGCTTTCGCGAGCAGGCTAGCTCCCACATTGGTTTTGTGCCGATTCAGATGTCGCTATCAGGCGAGGTTTTCGTCGCCGGTCGGGACAATCAGGATGCCCGCGCGCAAGCCGTTCTTGACCTTGGGATTGGGGAAGATGATGCGCGCGCCCTCTTCCTCGATGACCCAACGGGTATTGGCCAGATCTTCGGCCAGCACATAACCCACATCCAATTCAGAAAAGTTCTCGATGTCCGCCGGCAGGTTCAGGCGGAACGCATCGCTGTGCTTGATGATTTCCCGCGCCACACTGAACAGTTGCAAACCATCCAGCCCTTGCTCTGCCAGCTCCGGCTCGGTGCCTTCGATGATCTGCTTGAGACGGGTTTCCAGCAGCGAAACGTTGACTCCATCGTTCTGCCCGAATGGCCGCGCCTTGCCCAATTCCAGCGTGAAAGACTCGGCATCGAGCTTGTCGTAGGTATACGAGCTGAACACGATCGACGGCTTGTTCTGCAACAGCACCGCCTCCATGCCGGCCGCGCGCAGACGCGCCAGTTCCTGACGGGAATGCTGGCGCCCTTCCTTCCACGGATACAGGGCGAACTGCTCGATCTTCGAGCCGCGAATGGCGGTGTGCAGGTCGTAATGCAACCGCTGGCGATCCGGCAGGCTGAAGAAGCTCGCCGCCAGCCGTTCCAGCTCACAGGCACGCAGCGCTTCACTGCCGCTGCTTTGTTCGTGACGGCCGTTGAACAGCCGATTGACGTCCTGCTCAATGAAGCGCTCGCCTTTGCGAATCGCCTCGGGATTGCCGAACAGGAACAAAATGCGTGCGCGCGGCTTCAGGTCGCCGCGAGCGATGTCATGCAGCAGCCGATCAAGCAACTCGATCGGCGCTGTTTCGTTGCCATGGATACCCGCCGACAGCAGCAGGTCCAGGCCATTGTCGCGCGCTTGCGGTGGCCGCACTTCCAGCGCACCTTCGCTCAGCCAGCGCATGCGCACGCCTTCGACAGTCAGTTGAGTCTTCTCCGCCGGTTCACGGCCGGCGAGGGTCAGTTCAAGCAGTTTGCCGAGGGCGAGCATAGAGCGGTTTCCTTAGTGATCGTGGTTGCAATCCGGACCGTGCACGTGGTCTTCGTCGTCGCCGACGTCAGCCGGTTCCATTTCCAGTTGCAGACTTACCAGATTAGTCGCCAATGGGCGCAGCAGCAGGTTGGCGTACTCGGCGTCACCTTCTTCGACGTCCACACCGATCAGCAGTTGGCCGCGGCCGTCCTGCTGGATCCACAGCTCTTTGCCTTGCCACATGACCGCGACGCGGGTGCACGAGGTTTGCAGTTGCGTGCCGTCGGTGTCTTCAAGGATCAGCTGCAGGGAATCGCTCATGTTTTTACTCTCTTGGGGAGACAAGCCGCGCGCCGCGTTCAGGCGGCGTGCCGGCCATCAATTGATCTGGAATGGATAAACCGCGCCCAGTTTAAGGATTTGCGTCAGTTCATCCAGTGCCGTCCGGCATTCAAGCAGCAATTGCGGGTCCGCCAGATCGGTTTCGCTCAGGCGGTCGCGGTAGTGCTTTTCGACCCATGCGGTCAATGAACCGTACAACGGGGCCGTCATGATAACGCCTGGGTTGACCGCCGCCAGTTCAGTTTCGTTGAGCGCGACGCGCAGTCGCAGGCAGGCCGGGCCACCGCCGTTCTGCATGCTCTGCTTCAGATCGAAGACTTTCACTTCGCGGATCAGCCCGCCGGAGCTGGTCAGGCTTTGCAGGTAGGCCCACACGCGCTCGTTAGCCTGGCACTCTTGCGGCACGATCAACAGCATCGAACCGTCAGGACGCGACAGCAACTGGCTGTTGAACAGGTACGAACGCACGGCGTCATCCACGGTGACCGCCGAACGTGGCACGCAGATCGACTGGAAGTTACCGCCAACCTTGGCGAGCTTGCCTTGCAGTTCGGCCAGCATCTGTTCGGTGTCGAGGAACGCGTCTTCGTGGTAGAACAGCGCCTCGCCGTTGCCCACCGCGATCACGTCGTTATGGAACACGCCCTGATCGATCACGTTCGGGTTTTGCTGCGCATAAACCACGCCGTCCTCACGCAGACCGTGCAGACGGGCAACCGCTTGCGAGGCTTCGAGGGTCTGACGCGCCGGGTATTTTTGCGGTGCCGGGAAACGGTTGTCGAACGCACTGCGACCGAACACGAAGAACTCGACACCGGCCTCGCCGTACTCGCGGCAGAAACGCGTGTGGTTCGCTGCGCCTTCATCACCAAACTGCGCCACCGCCGGCAATGCGGCGTGATGGGCGAAGTGTTGCTGATTGGCGAACATCGCGCCGAGTACACGGCTGGTGGTCGGGTGCTCGATGCTGCGGTGATATTTGCAGTTGAGGTTGGCGGCGGTGAAATGCACGCGGCCGTCTGCCGTGTCGGCACTCGGGCTGACCGTGGCGGCGTTGGCTACCCACATGCTCGACGCCGAGCAACTGGCGACCAGCAACGGCATGGCTTCTTTGGCGGCGCGTTCGATGACTTGAGCGTCGGTGCCGCTGAAACCCAGACGGCGCAGAGCGGCCACGTCCGGACGTTCCTGTGGCGCCAGCACGCCTTGCTGAAAGCCCATTTCCATCAGCGCTTTCATTTTCGCCAGGCCTTGCAGCGCCGCTTCCTTCGGATTCGACGATTGCTGGCTGTTGCTCTGGGACGCAACGTTGCCGTAGGACAGACCGCCGTAGTTATGGGTCGGCCCCACTAGACCGTCAAAATTGACTTCATAGGATTTCATCAGCGAGGCTCCACGAGAATCTGTTGTTATAGGCTTCAGTAACTAACTGTTCAGTGCGACCGAGGCGCGGCCTTCGCGAGCAGGCTCGCTCCCACAGGGAAATGCATTCCAATGTGGGAGCGAGCCTGCTCGCGAATGGGCATCACGCCATCTTCACGCCGGGTGTCAGGGTGGCAGGCAACACCAGACTCGGCGTTTCCAGTGACGCCACCGGGTACGCGCAGTAATCCGCCGCGTAGTAAGCGCTGGCGCGATGGTTGCCCGAGGCACCGACACCGCCAAACGGCGCGCTGCTCGCGGCACCGGTCAGCTGCTTGTTCCAGTTGACGATACCGGCGCGGCTTTCCAGCCAGAACTGTTGATAGCGATCTTCAGAATCCGACAGCAGACCGGCGGCCAAACCGTAAGCGGTGTCGTTGGCCTCGCTGATCGCAGCAGCGAAATCGGTATAGCGGATCACTTGCAGCAGCGGACCGAACAGTTCTTCGTCCGGACGCTCGGCCACAGCCGTCACATCGACAATACCCGGGGTCAGCAGCGCCGATTGCGCCTGCGGCTGAGTCATCGCCAGCAGCGACACGGCACCGCTGGCCAACAGATGTTCCTGAGCATCCATCAGCGCTTTCGCCGCGCCGAGGGAAATCACCGAGCCCATGAACGGCGCCGGTTGCTGATCGAATGCGCCGACTTCAATCGTCGCACTGACTTCAACCAGACGCTTGAGCAGGCTGTCGCCCCACGCGCCTTGCGGCACCAGCAAGCGGCGCGCGCAGGTGCAGCGCTGGCCGGCGGAAATGAAGGCCGACTGAATGATCGTATAAACCGCTGCATCCAGATCCGCGACCTGATCGACCACCAGCGGGTTATTACCGCCCATTTCCAGCGCCAGAATCTTGTCTGGACGACCGGCAAATTGCTGATGCAGGTGATTGCCGGTGCGGCTCGAACCGGTGAAGAACAGACCGTCGATGCCCGGGTTCGCCGCCAGCGCGATGCCGGTTTCGCGCGCGCCTTGCAGCAGGTTCAGGACGCCGGCCGGCAGACCGGCTTCGATCCAGCACTTGACCGTCAGCTCAGCGACTTTCGGGGTCAGCTCGCTGGGTTTGAACAACACGCTGTTACCGGCCAGCAGCGCCGGAACGATATGGCCGTTGGGCAAGTGACCGGGGAAGTTGTAGGGGCCGAATACCGCGACCACGCCGTGCGGCTTGTGGCGCAGTACGGCGGTGGCGTCGCCCAACGGGCCGCTCTTCTCGCCGGTACGTTCACGGTAGCTCTGCACCGAGATCGCAATCTTGTTGACCATGCTGGTGACTTCGGTCGCGGCTTCCCACAGCGGCTTGCCGGTTTCCTCACCGATGGTGCGGGCCAGTTCGTCGGCGTGGTTTTTCAGCGCAGCAGCGAACGCTTCGAGAACACTGATGCGCTCGTCCAGCGAACGACGTGCCCAGCCCGGAAAAGCCTGACGCGCAGCCTGCACGGCCGACTCGACCTGAGCGGCGGTGGCGCCCTCCCCCGACCACAGCACTTGCTGGGTCACCGGGTTCAGCGACTGAAAAGCTTCGCCCTGACCGGCCAGCCATTCACCTGCGATGTATAGCGAATTCATTATTTCGACTCCCGAGCAGCGGACAACGCCACGGCGCGCACTTGATCGCCCGCGTTGAGTTGAAGACGTTTGGCGGTCTGCGGATCGACCACCAGAGTGCCGGCGGCCAGACGGGCCGGCGCAGCGGTGAGGCGGCAATCTTCGCGCTTGCGGTTATGGATGATGAACGGCGTGGCATCGTCGCCCGGCGTCCCCACGGCCAGCACCAGCGCTTCGCTGTCACGCACTGCGCGGATCTTGCTGGTTTCGCATTCGATGGCCGGGCCGGCGTCGAAGATGTCGACGTAACCCTGATAGCTGAAACCTTCACTTTTGAGCATCGCCAGCGCCGGCTCGGTGTCGGGGTGAACCTGACCGATGACGTTGCGCGCATCCGGCGACAGGAAGCAGGTGTACAGCGGGAATTTCGGCATCAGTTCAGCGATGAAGGCCTTGTTGCCGACACCGGTCAGGTAATCGGCCTGGCTGAATTCCATCTTGAAGAAGTGCCGGCCCAGGCTTTCCCAGAACGGCGAACGACCGGCTTCATCCGACACACCGCGCATCTCGGCGATTATTTTGTTGCCGAACAGCTCCGGGAACTCGGCGATGAACAGCATCCGCGCCTTGGACAACATGCGACCGTTGAGGCCAGTGCGGTAATCGGCGTGCAGGAACAGCGAGCACAGCTCGGAGTTGCCGGTCAGGTCGTTGGCGAGGAACAGCGTCGGAATCTCGCGATAGATGTTCAGCTCTTGCGAGGCGCTGACGGTCAGGCCGACACGGAAGTTGTACCACGGCTCACGCATGCCGACGGCGCCGGCAATGGCAGAAATCCCCACCACGCGACCGTCGTCGTCTTCGAGCACGAACAGGTAGTCCGCGTCGCCACGGCCGGCTTCGCCGCGAAAGGTCTTCTCGGCCCAGCCGACCCGGTGGGTCAGGCGTTCTTCGTTGGCCGGCAATGTGGTCAGGCCGGTGCCGGTGCTGCGGGCCAGGTCGATCAGCGCGGATAAATCGCTGCTGCGTACGGGACGAACAATCATGCTATCTCCTCAAACGGGCCGCCTTCGCCACCCGTGAAACTCGCTAAGGCGTTAAACCGCCACCAGGCGCACGCTGGCACCTTCACCGACGCCCAGGGCTTCGGCCGCTTCCATATCCAGCGTCACCGGTTTGCCCGGCGCGTAGTCCAACTCAAGCAACACGGCGCGGTAATCCTGCAACTGCGCGTTGGCCACCAGATACTGGCGCCCGGCACCTTTGACCGGCTCGCCGATCTTCACTGGCACCACGCGGCTCTGGGCGATCGAACGGATCCCCGAAACACGTGCATGCAGGGTCGGGCCACCGTCGAAAATGTCGATGTAGTGATCGGTCTCGAAGCCTTCGCGCATCAGGATGTCGAAGGTGATCTGCGCACGCGGGTGCACCTGGCCCATCGCCTCTTGGGCGGAGTCCGGCAGCAGCGGCACGTAGATCGGGTAATGCGGCATCAGCTCGGCGAGGAACGTGCGGCTTTTCAAGCCACACAGGCGCTCGGCCTCGGCATAGTTGAGGTCGAAGAAGTTGCGACCGATGGCGTCCCAGAACGGCGAGTCGCCATGCTCGTCGCTGTAACCGACGATCTCGGTCACCACCGAATCAGCGAAACGCTCCGGATGGCTGGCGACAAACAGCAGACGGCCACGGGAGTTGAGCTCGGACCACGGCGAACCCACCAGCTCACGCTGCACATAGAAACTGGTCAGCAAGCTGTTGCCGGTCAGGTCGTGGCATTGCGAAAGCACGTGGATCTTGTTGTGGATCTTCAGCTCGCGGGAGGCGTGGACGAAGGTCTCATTACGGAAGCTGTAGAACGGCTCCGAATAACCAGCCGAAGCAACGATGGCCGAGCAGCCGACCAGTTTGCCGGTGGCGGTGTCTTCGAGGACGAAGAAGTAACTCTCTTCACCGTTGAAGCTCACTTCGGCGGCAAACGAGGCTTCGCTCGCGGCGATCTTGTCGCTCAGACGTTCCACGTCATCCGGCAAGGAAGTGACACCAATCGGGCTGTCCGCAGCCAGACGCTGTACCTCGCCCAGATCAGCCATTTGCGCAGGGCGCATCACCAGCATGGTGTCACTCCTTTCTCTTATAAAAATTTACTGAAAAAAACACCGGATACTGTGGGAGCGAGCCTGCTCGCGAAAGCGGTCTATCTGTCAGCAAAAATGTTGACTGACACGCCCTCTTCGCGAGCAGGCTCGCTCCCACAATGGAGTTCGCCCGGTATCAAAAATTTTGATCGACGCCCGAGAAGCTCAGGCGTCGAAGGGTCTATCAGGCTTGCGTCAGTTTTGCGGCAGCGCGTTCGAAGCGGTCGAGGCCGGCATCGATGTCGGCGTCTTCCACCACCAGGCTCGGGGCGAAACGGATCACGTCCGGGCCGGCTTGCAGGATCATCAGGCCTTCTTTTTCAGCGGCGTTGAAGATGTCCTTGGCCTTGCCTTTCCAGGCCTCGCTCAGCACGCAACCGATCAGCAGACCGAGGCCGCGCACCTGAGTGAACAGGCCGTACTTCTCGCCGATCTGCTGCAGACGGGTCTTGAATTTGTCGTGCTTGGCATTCACGCCATTCAACACTTCAGGGGTGTTGATCACGTCGATCACCGCTTCCGCGACAGCGCACGCCAGCGGGTTGCCGCCGTAGGTGGTGCCGTGGGTGCCGACGACAAGATGTTTGGCCAGCGCTTCGGTGGTCAGCATCACCGCGATCGGGAAACCGCCGCCCAGGCTCTTGGCGCTGGTGAGGATGTCCGGGGTCACGCCGTAATGCTGATAGGCGAACAGCTTGCCGCTGCGGCCCATGCCGGTCTGCACTTCGTCGAACACCAGCAGCGCGTTGTTCGCGTCGCACAGTTCGCGGGCACCTTGCAGGTAAGCCAGTTCGGCCGGCAGTACGCCGCCCTCGCCCTGGATCGGTTCCAGCACGACCGCGCAGGTCTTGCCGGAAACCGCGGCTTTCAGCGCCGCCAGGTCGTTATAAGGAACGTGGGTGATGCCCGTGATTTTCGGGCCGAAACCGTCGGAGTACTTCGACTGGCCACCGACATTAACGGTGAACAGGGTACGGCCGTGGAAGCTGTTCAGCGCGGCGATGATTTCGTACTTCTCGCTGCCGAAACGGTCGAACGCCACGCGACGGGCCAGCTTGAACGCGGCCTCGTTGGCTTCAGCGCCGGAGTTGCAGAAGAACACGCGCTCGGCGAACGTGGCGTCGATCAGCTTGTGCGCAAGGCGCAGGGCGGGCTCGTTGGTGAACACGTTGGAAACGTGCCACAGCTTGTTCGCTTGCTCGGTCAGCGCACCGACCAGCGCCGGGTGCGCGTGGCCCAATACGTTGACGGCGATGCCGCCAGCAAAGTCGATCAGCTCGCGGCCGGCCTGATCCCAGACGCGGGAACCGGCGCCACGCACCGGAATGAAAGCGGCAGGCGCGTAGTTGGGAACCATAACCTGGTCGAAATCGGCGCGTTGTACCGCAGCGTGCTCAACGGACATCGGAGTCTCCTGATGAGAAGCACCCGCCTGAAACTGGCGAGCTTGGTGAGGATTGTAAGGACAGTTTTCAGCCCGGCCTTGTCGCCAAGCGACAACTTCTTATAGCGCAAACCCCGGATTTTCCCGGGTTTACGGCAATGCGACATATAGGGTCGCAAAGGCGCAGTTTAAACCGGCGCGCCAGTTTACAGACAGCCTCGCAAGGGCCCTATAAATATGTACCGCACGACCCTGCGCAGCGTTTGTTTCCCTTGAACATCAAAACCCTCCGTTCAAGGACTTCTCCATTGCGACCCGACCCACAAGATCTGCCAATTGATGCCGAGCAGAGCTGGCAGCCCGCACACCACGACGAGCATTACGCGCCCCTGCAAGACTGCATGCCCGACTGGCTGACCCGCGCAGCCGCGGCCAGGCGCCAGGCGTTACGCCGCACCGCCCCAAGGCTCGACAGCAAGCTCAAGGCCCAGCCGGCCAGGCACCACGACACACTGAAGAAGCTCAATGCCCGCCACTGGATCGCGCAGAACCAGGTCGACCGGCAACTGGCAAAGCTGCAGGACGCCGCTACGTTCGCCGAGCCGTTGCTGCTCGAAGCACTGCGCGCGCAGTTCGGCATCACCGACCTGGACGTGCGCAAAACCTGTTTGCGCCTCTATACCTCGCTGTCATTGGGCGCTGCGCGCACCTGGACGGTGTCGCTGCTTGACGCCGCCCTGCACAACTTCGAAGAGCACGAAACACTTGAGGGGGCGTACGAACCCGCTTCGGCGTTCATCACCGAGCCGGATCAGGCAGGCCGATTCGAAACGCTGCCCTCGCTCGATAAAACCCTGGGGATCCCGGCATTCACCCGGCTGTGCCGGGAGCTGGACATCGGTCGCCTGTATCAACAGCACCTCAACGAGCAACTGGGTCTGAACGACCCGAAGGTGGCCGCTGCGCTACGGCGAAAAGTCGATGCCAGCCAACAAGCGGCATTCAAGGCAGCGCTGCAATACGCACGGATGAACAACGACATCCAGGAAGGCTTTGCGCGGACGATCGAAGGTTTGCTCGATGGGCTGCAAGGTTTGCGCTTCAACCGCTTGCCGGTCCTGTGTCACCAGTTGACGCTACTGGCCACGCCACTGAGCGCCATTCGGGTGTTTGCCGCAGATTTGCAACGAAGCCGCGAAACCACGCCCGTGGTGGTGTACATCCCGGACGACCCCGAACATCCGCTCAAGGAATATGCCTCATCCAGCGAATTTGCCACTGAACTCACCCGACAACTGCGCTCGCCCGACTACCAGCACTTTTTCAGCAGGTTCGTCGCGCATGAACAACGCGGTCACTTCTTCAGTGAACTGAACCGCAGCCTGAGCCAGTTGACGTTTCATTCACCCGCACCCGGCAGCGGACTGCCCGCGTGGCGAAGCGAACCCATCGACAACCCCGACCTGCATCTCGAGGCGTCGGTGATCAGCGGTGATCTCTGGCAGCAGCTTTACCAAAGCAATCTGGACAAGATTCTCAATGATGCGCGCGTCATTGCCGTGCCGACGGCAAGGGTCGATCAAAAGGCACGCTGGGCATTCTGGGATTCCGTGGTCGATATCGCCCAGACCCTGCTCAACATTGCGTCATTTGTCGCCATGCCGTTTGTGCCATTTCTTGGCGAATTGATGATGGCTTACATGGCGTTCCAAATACTCGACGAAACGTTTGAAGGCATCGTTGACTGGGCAGAGGGGCAAACCAGCGAAGCCTTTGAGCACTTGATGGCGATGACCGAAGCACTGCTGCAGTTGGGCCTGTTTGTCGCCGGTGGCGCGGTGATTGCCAGTGAGTATCGCCGGGTACTGCCACGCGAAATCGTGCAGTTCATCGACCGCTTCAAATCCGTTCGCGGCGCCAAGGGCAAGAAAACCTACTGGAAGCCCGACCTCACGCCTTACAAACAGAAAATTTCGCTGCCCGAGAATTCCACCCCCAACGCACTGGGTCTGCACGAACATCAGGGCAAACGGATACTGCGCCTGGACGGCGATCACTTCGAGGTCAGCCAGGATCCGCACAGCCACAGCTATCGAATCGAACATCCCTCCCGCCCCGACGCTTACAAACCGGTATTGCGCGACAATGGTCACGGCGCCTGGCACACCGAACTCGAACAACCGCTGAGCTGGGAAAAGGACACGCTGCTGCAACGTATCGGGCCTGTTGTCGACGCCATTGCGCCCGCACAGCGCGAACAGATTCTTCAAGTCAGCGGCTGCTCCGAAGATGCCTTGCGCAAAATGCATGTCAATCAAGAAGCACCGCCGCCACTGCTGGCCGACACCCTCAAACGCTTCAGGATTGATCAGGATCTGCAACGCTTCATCGACCAGATCGCCAGTGACGTACCTGAGCAATACCTGAGCGCTGATCCGGCCACACAATTGCAACTCCTCAGCGAAGCCGAGCGCTGGCCGAAAGACCAGGCGCTACGCCTGCTGGACAGCCAGGGACAGGTGCTCTGGCAATCCTCAGCAAGTGAATACAGTCGCCTGATCGAGCTTCGTCAAAACCAGCTGGCGGACGGCGACGTACTCAAAACAGTGCTGCAACAGCTCACCGAAAACCAAATCGGCCAATTGCTGAATGAGGCGTTCGGCAACCCGTTCAAGTCTCTCGATTGGCGTACGCGCAACCTGCGCGACACCCTGGCGCAGATCGCGCGAGCGCAACGCAGCGCACTGTTTGAATCGCGCTACCGGTTGCTCGAACAAAGCGCCGACGCCCAGGTGCAGACACTTGTGCAAAGCGATCCGCCATTACCCCTCAGCGTGGCGCAAGAAATGCTGCACAACGCCAGCGGACGCGAAGTGCTGCAGATCGCTCAGGGCCAATTGCCCGAACGGCTGGAGAAACTCACCCGACTCGTCGGGCAGGAGGTGTTGCTGACCCGTGCTTATGAAGGGCTGGCTCTGGCGTCGGTGGAACCGGCGCAAACCGACGTGCTGGCGCTGCACAGCCTGGAAACGCTGCCCGGCTGGTCCCCCGAGGTTCGCATTGATGTGCGCCAAGGATCATTCGACGGCCCGGAACTGGACAGCATCGGTCACGCCAATGCGCCCATTCACAAAGTGCTGGTGCGACAGGACGGCGCTCGATACCAACCTTTCGACAGTCAGGGTCAGCCGCTGCACGGGACATCGGATCTGTACGACAGCGTGCTGCGAGCACTGCCCGACGCACAGCGTGATGCACTGAAGCTGAACATCGGCGAAGCAGAGAAACTCAAACGGCTGGCGCAGGAAAAACCACTGACGCGAGATGCGCTTCGCATCGCCCTGAACATCCAGCCCGTCGAACCGCAGGTCGATGCCCTGCGCTTGTTGGGCCGGGCGGGCTACCCCCGGGTGACGCCCGAAGTGCTCTCGCTGAAGGAGCGAATCCGCCTGCTGTATCCAGCCCTGAGCGACAGGGAAATTGCGACCATGCTGCGCCACCTCGGATCGAATCCGCGCGCCGTGCTGTCACGACTGACTGACGAATACCTTCAACTGCAACATGAGCTGCAAATCTGGGCCAACAATCCGCCGGCCCTGCACCCGATCACCGGAGAAGCACTCGATGCCTGGCAAACCTCGGCGCAAATCAGCAATCGCCGAGCGCTAAGAACACAGATCATGCGCGCGTGGCGCAGGGAAACCGCCTTCTATGATGAAGAAGAAGGCCCTGCATCCGGCCACATCATCAATTTCTCCCAGCCGATACTGGGCGACCTGCCCGTCCTGTCCGGGGACTTCAGCCATATCAGTGCGGTGACTCTGGACGGCCACTCCGGGACAACCGGCGTCAATGCGTTTTTGCAGCAGTTCAGCGAACTGCGGCGCCTGGCCCTGATCGATTTCAAGCTGCCCGGCGTGCCAGAGGCACTCTCGCAAATGCCGGTACTCAACGACCTGATCTTGAGCGAATGCGAGCTGGTGCTCACCCCGGCCAGTCAGGTACTCCTCTCATCGCTGCGCGCGCTGAGGTTTCTGGACTTATCAAAAAACCCACAACTGAACCTGCCACCCGACATCGCAAGCATGCCGAAGCTGTACCTTCTGGAACTCAGCAACACCGGTATCAGCCACGTCCCCGAGGGCCTGCAAAATCACCCGCAGTTGAGCATTGGCGTGTTTGACGACAACAACATCAGCGAGCTGCCGGACTGGCTCTTCGAATTGTCTTCCGAGCGCAGCGACGGCATCAGCTTTGCCAACAATCCACACCTGAGCAACGCCGCTCGCGAGCAGATCAAAACGCACTACCAACGAACCGGGCAGTGTTTCGAAGTGCTGGTCGATCAGGCGGATATCGTTCAGACCCAAGAGCTGTATCCCAATCTGGACAAGGAAGAGGCGAGCGATTTTGTCTATCAATTGCCCGGCACCCTGATTGAAGGTCGGGCTGAGCTGCTACGGCGCAGGGCCGAGCTTGAGCAGTTGCTGGTTGACCTGCGCGAGTGGTCGCAAAACACGCCGCTGACTCACCCCGTCAGCGGCGCCCCGCTCAGTGCAGCCGAGATCAGCGCCGAGCAGATGCGGCGTAACGAATTCCAGAGCACGCTGGAAGACTGCTGGCGGCAAATACCGAAAACCGATGCGCCTGAAGGTGAATACGGCTTCGCTTCACATACCGCAATCATGGGTGATCTGCCGGTGCTGACAGCGGACTTCAGCCACGTGCCCACGCTGTACCTGACCAGCCCGGAAAACTTCGTCACCCGCGTCGGTGGCTTTCTCGAGCGCTTTACCAAGCTGCAAGAGCTGACGATTCGCGGTTACCGACTGGACGACATACCGCAGGCGGTTTTCGCCATGCCACAACTGAGTGCGCTGAACCTGCCTGAATGCTCAATCACGTTGACCGAAGCCAGCGCGGACGCCCTGGCCGGCATGGAACAACTGGAGATGCTCAGTCTTCGTGACAACCCGTTGGGCCGCACGCCCCAGGTAAGCGCCATGAGCAATCTGGCGCTGCTGGATCTGAGTTCAACCGGCATCACCGAGGTCCCGACCGGCTTATTGGCCATGGGCAACTGGACACTGATTGACCTGAGCAGTAACGCAATCAGCGAAATGCCCGTCGAACTCATGGAGGTCGATGCCAAGCACCTGATGAACTTTGGCAACAATCCGTTCAACGCGCAAAGCGTGGAACGCATCAACGCCTATTACCGGCGTACGGGCAATGATCTGGGTATTGGAGGCCAGGAGCGCCTGGTAAGGCGCTAGGCACAAACGGTCATGGGCGAGGTCGCTTGCTCATGACCATTGATCCTTCAACCGCGCTCGGTGGGTACCGACGACAATTCAAACGGGCTGCTACTGCGCCGCTGGTTGCGATCTTCCCGTGGCGTAGCACCGAAGAAGTTGCGGTAGGCGCTGGAGAAATGCGGCCCCGAGGAGAAGCCGCACGACAGGCCGATCTGGATGATCGACTTGCTCGTTTGCATCAACATCTGCCGGGCCTTGTTCAGGCGCAGCTCCAGGTAATACTGGCTTGGCACGCGGTTGAGGTATTGCTTGAAGATCCGCTCCAACTGCCGACGGGACACGCACACATGCTGGGCGATTTCGTCGGTGGTCAGCGGCTCTTCGATGTTGGCTTCCATCAGCAACACCGCCTGGGTGAGCTTGGGGTGACTGGAGCCGAGACGGTTCTGCAACGGAATACGCTGACGCTCACCACCCTCGCGGATGCGCTCGACCACCAATTCTTCCGAGACCGCTCCGGCCAGTTCCGCACCATGGTCACGGGCCAGCACCGCCAGCAACAAGTCGAGTACCGACATGCCGCCACACGCGGTCAGGCGATCACGATCCCAATCAAACAGATGGCTGGTGGCGATGACCTTCGGGAAACGCTCGGCGAAATCATCCTGCCAACGCCAGTGCACGGCAGCGCGATAACCGTCGAGCAAACCCAGTTGCGCCAACGGGTAGACACCGGCGGACAAGCCACCGATCACGCAACCGGCACGCACCAGTTGCTTGAGCGCGCTGCTCAGTGGCGAGGCCAGCGCGGTGGGCGGCTCGTCAGCGAGCAGGAACAGTTTCTGGAAATTTTCCAGCTTGCCGGCCCACGGCTCGCCGGGCAACTGCCAGGCACCTTCGACGGGCGGCTCGGCCTGCAAGAACGACAGTTCGTAAACCACGTCCGGGTGCACCCGCTGCGCAACGCGCAAGGCCTCCTCCGCCAGAGCCAAAGTCAGAGCTTTAGTGCTGGGCCAAATCAGGAAACCAATTCGATGGGCAGTCATGGGCGGGCGATCCGAAACGAACAACGGTGATGAAGGCAAGGGCCAATGCTAGCCCGAAATCGAAACTGTCGCAGATCCATTGTGGGAGCGGGCTTGCTCGCGAATGCGATAGATCAGACACCAATGATGTCGACTGATACACCGCTTTCGCGAGCAAGCCCGCTCCCACAGGGGGTCGAGCAAGTCTTCAGGTCGCGAAGCATGACCTAATTTGGTGCATAACGGCAGCGTTTACTTGAGGCTACCCGACAGGAAC
The DNA here is from genome assembly GCF_900187585.1 of Pseudomonas sp. Irchel 3E19. NCBI lineage: Bacteria > Pseudomonadati > Pseudomonadota > Gammaproteobacteria > Pseudomonadales > Pseudomonadaceae > Pseudomonas > Pseudomonas sp. Irchel 3E19. The sequence goes on along the minus strand of NZ_FYDT01000061.1, from coordinate 4,870 downwards.
TGTTGCAGGCGTTCCGATTGCGGATTAACCAGCACTTCGCGCGGGTTGCCGCTTTCTTCAACAACACCTTTGTGCAGGAACACCAACTGGTTCGACACTTCACGGGCAAAGCCCATTTCGTGGGTCACGACGACCATGGTGCGACCTTCCTGGGCCAGCGCCTGCATCACCTTCAGCACGTCGCCGACCAGCTCCGGGTCAAGCGCCGAGGTCGGCTCGTCAAACAGCATCACTTCCGGTTCCATCGCCAGCGCACGGGCGATCGCCACACGCTGCTGCTCGCCACCGGACATATGCCCCGGGAACGCATCCTTACGATGGGCCACGCCGACCTTGTTCAGGTAATGCTCGGCTTTTTCGCGGGCTTCGGCCTTGGATACACCCAGTACATGGACCGGCGCTTCCATGATGTTTTCCAGCGCGGTCATGTGCGACCACAGGTTGAAATGCTGGAACACCATCGACAGGCGCGAGCGCATGCGTTGCAGCTGTTTCGGATCAGCGGCTTTCAGCGCGCCGTCCTTGTTGGCCACCAGTTTCAGCTCTTCGTTGTTGAGCAGGATCTTGCCCGCGTGCGGCTGCTCAAGCAGGTTGATGCAGCGCAGGAAAGTACTTTTGCCGGAGCCACTGGAGCCGATGATGCTGATCACATCGCCGGCTGCCGCTTTCAGGGACACGCCCTTGAGCACTTCGTGACTGCCATAGCGTTTATGCAGGTCTTGGACTTCAAGTTTGTACATGCGGTCGGTTCTCACAAAAACAGTGGATCAGTCATTCAGCAAGTGGCCGTGACGCAGCGCGTCGCGCCCCGCCACTTTGGCCAGCCAGAAGCCTGCTTGGGCATAACGTAGTCGTTCAACGGCAAACAACACCCCGGACGTGGCGGCACAGACAATGCTCACCTTATCCGTCAAAGGATCAATGACTTCAAACAGCGCCTCACCCTTGTCAATCCATTCCCCCGGCTTGCGCAGGAACGTCACGACACCCGCGTGAGGGGGGAAGAGCATTTCCGTGCCCTCCAGTGGCATGCCTTCGCAAGCCTCGTGCTGCGCGGCAGGCCATCCACCACCGATCAAGCCCTGTTCGGCGAGAAACGCCAGAATGCCTTCGGCACAGTTGATCGCCTGCTCACGCCCGGTGTCGGACTGACCACCCAGCTCCAGAGTCGTCGCGCTGCAGGCCAAAGGAATCTGTGCTTGAGGAAACTGCCGTGCCAGGCGCAGCCACGGCAGCGAGCAGGCTTCATCGAAGGAACTGCCACCGGAATCTTCCGCCAGCAAAGCCACCTTCATGTCCAGATGTTGCGCCAGCGAGCGCCACTGTGGCCATTGCTGAGGCAAGGCATACATGTGCATGACCGCTTCACAGTCGCAATGCAGATCAAGCACCACATCCGCCGTGCAGGCATGGCTGAGCAAGATGCGCTGCAAGCCTTGCAACTGGCTGCTGGCCGGCGGCAATGCCGCCAGATGGTCGCTCATCGCCTGACGAATCAAGCGGATGTTGGCGTGCGGGTCATCGCCCAGACGCCCTTCCAGCTCGGCGGCCAGCGGCGCGCTGAGCTCCTCAAAATCACGATTGAAATTCTTGCCGCTACCGGCCTCGAACCGCCCCTGATGCGCGCCTTGCAGCAACTGCCCGAGGCCGATCGGGTTGGCCACAGGCACCAACTCGATCACCCCCTTGAGCAAGCCGTCGGCTTCAAGTTTGGCGAGGCGTTTTTTCAGCTCCCAGGCGGTGCGCATGCCCGGCAATTCGTCAGCGTGCAGGCTGGCCTGAATGTAGGCCTTGCGCTCGCCGCTGCCGAAGCGGAACACCGAAACCTGGCGCTCGCTGCCTAAATGGTTCCACGGCAATACATGATCGATGCGTTCCATATCAATGCTTCCTTGGGGCCAGATAGCTCAACCAGCGTCGCTCGGCCAGCTTGAACAGGCGCACCAGAATGAAAGTCAGACACAGGTAGAACACGCCGGCGGTGATGTAAGCCTCGAACGGCAGATAAAACTGCGCGTTGACGGTACGCGCCGCGCCGGTGATGTCGATCAGGGTGACGATGGACGCCAGACTGGTGGTCTGCAGCATCATGATCACTTCGTTGCTGTACTGCGGCAGCGCCCGGCGCAGGGCCGACGGCAGCAGGATGCGCTTGTACAGCTTGAAGCGCGACATGCCCATGGCCTTGGCCGCTTCGATCTCTCCGTTCGGCGTGGCCTTGAGGCTGCCGGCGATGATTTCCGCGGTGTAGGCGCTGGTGTTGACCGCGAAGGCCAGGCACGCACAGAACGTAGCGCTGGACAACCATGGCCAGAGGAAGCTTTCCCGCACGGCTTCGAACTGAGCCAGACCGTAGTAGATCAGGAACAGCTGAACCAGCATCGGCGTGCCGCGAATCACATAGGTGTACAGCCACGCGGCGCCGTTGACGATCGGGTTCTTCGAGACGCGCATCAGCCCCAGCGGCAGGGCCGCGAGCAGACCGAAAAACAGCGACAGCGCGAGCAGTTTGAGGGTGGTCAGCAGGCCGCCGAGGTACAGCGGCAGGGCCTCCCAAATGACGTTGTAGTCGAAGATCATAGATCAGCCGCCCTTACGCCTACCGAGTAGCGCTTCTCAAGTTGACGCAGGATCAGCAACGAAACACTGGTAATCACCAGGTACATCGCCGCCACTGCGAGGAAGAAGGTGAAAGGCTCGCGGGTGGCATCTGCCGCCTGCCTGGCCTTGAACATCATGTCTTGCAGACCGACCACGGAAATCAGCGCGGTGGCCTTGGTCAGTACCAGCCAGTTGTTGGTGAAGCCCGGAATCGCCAGACGAATCATCTGCGGCACCATCACCCGGAAGAACACCTGAAAACTGCTCATGCCGTACGCCATGCCGGCTTCGGCCTGGCCCTTCGGAATCGCCATGAACGCGCCACGGAAGGTTTCCGACAAGTACGCACCGAAGATGAAACCGAGAGTGCCGATACCGGCGGCCAGCGGGTTCAGGTCGATGTAGTCGTCATAGCCGAGCATCGGTGCCACGCGGTTGAGCAAGTCCTGACCGCCGTAGAAGATCAGCAGGATCAGCACCAGATCGGGAATCCCGCGAATCACCGTGGAATACAGATCGCCCAGCCAGGCCAGCCAGCGCACCGGCGACAGGCGCAACGCGACACCGATCAGCCCGAGAACGATGGCCAGAGCCATGGACGACAAGGCGAGCTGAAGCGTCAGCCATGCGCCATCGAGGATGACAGCCCCGTAGCCTTTCAACATGATTCAGGTCCTCGAAAGTTGGGATGAAAAAATGGCGCAAACCGCAGAGATCCTGTTGCTTGCGCCATTTCGGACTTGTCGCAGAGACGTGTTACTTGCCGTAGATATCGAAGGCGAAGTACTTGTCCTGGATTGCTTTGTATTTGCCGTTTTCACGGATAGCCGTGATAGCGGTGTTGATCTTGTCTTTCAGGGCGTCGCCCTTGCGCACTGCGATACCTACGCCGTCGCCGAAGTATTTGACGTCGGTGAAGGCCGGGCCAACGAAGGCGAAACCTTTGCCAGCGTCGGTTTTCAGGAAACCGTCATCCAGCAGGGTCGCGTCAGCCACGGTGCCGTCGAGGCGACCGGCGGCCACGTCGAGGTAGATCTCGTTCTGCGAACCGTATGGCTTGATCTCGGCACCCAGCGGGGCCAGGACTTCGCGGGCGAAGCGCTCGTGGATCGAACCACGTTGCACGCCGATGTTCTTGCCCTTGAGCTCAGCCAGACCTTCGCTGACCTGAGTACCGGCCTTCATGACCAGACGAGCCGGGGTGTTGTAGTACTTGTTGGTGAAGTCCACGGACTTCTTGCGATCTTCAGTGATCGACATGGACGACAGAATCGCGTCGATCTTGCGCACTTTCAGTGCCGGGATCAGACCGTCGAACTCTTGCTCGACCCACACACACTTGACCTGCATCTGCTCGCACAGCGCGTTGCCGATGTCATAGTCGAAACCAACGATGCTGCCATCCGGCGCTTTCGAGGCGAACGGAGGGTAAGCCGCTTCGATACCGATCTTCAGAGGTTTTTCGTCAGCGAAGGCATTCAGCGACAGCACGGACAGTGCCAGGGCGCCAAGCAGCACAAGTTTCTTCATCTTGGGACTCCATCGGTAAAGGGCAAAAACGGCAGAGTGAGCAACAGCCCAATATGCGAATGGGTGAATCGGGAAATCGGTTGCTGCATCGGTGGGAAATTTCCCATTGAAACCGTCAGGGGTTTCAACGTCAGCCACGATGAGCCAGTGACCGGCATTCTAACGACAGGCCAGAAGCCGATATTTCTTCAATGCGACAACTAATTACAGATGCACAGAGAAAGCGACTTTAGCGCATTGACAGCCTTGCAAATTCATGCAAGAGCGAAAGATTGTGAACCGATCCATGCTGCAAATTGCGGGCCTATTATTCGCAAACCCTTCTAATCCGGCAAGCGCAGCGTTGTGTCTTATTTTTCACCAGGGGTTTTGAGGCTCTAAAACGGGGCGATGCGTTTCCCTTTGCCCCGATTTGGCGCGGGTGGTTACACATATGGTTACGGGAATGAGGGCGGGTAACAGCGGGAAATGTCTTACGGCGCAAATCGATAATTATTGGCTGGGTGGTTTCGGTTTCTGGCCGGGACTACACCAGCGCCTGACAAATTGCTTCGCGAGCAAGCCCGCTCCCACCATTGGAATGTATTCCTACAGCTGGACTGCCATCTACCTGTGGGAGATTCTATGGTTGAGGGGAAGCCCTCAACTGACTTTTGTCTGATATTCGCTTTGCCCTTTCAGCAAGGCGAATACCACCCGAGCAAGTTTGCGAGCCAGCATCACCAACGCCTGCGTGGTG
>NZ_FYDT01000048.1:0-47539 GCF_900187585.1 Pseudomonas sp. Irchel 3E19 | reverse complement strand
GGATTTGCTGGCGGCCAACCAAGCGTTGATGACGGTCTACTTGATGAAAGCTGAACTCAAAACGCTCTGGACGCCAAGTACCGCCTGGGGCTGGAGATCAGCCTGGAAGCAATGGCTGCGCCACGCTGATGAAAGCGCGATACCGGCTCTGATCCTGTTCGCCAAACGGCTAAAGGGTTACTGGCGGGGAATCGTCAGCCGGGTTCGCTGGCCGATGCACACGGGGCAGTTGGAAGGCATAAACAATCGAATAAAGGTTATCAAACGGATGGCATACGGTTACCGGGATAGCGAATTCTTTTTCATGAAAATCAAGAGCGTCTTTCCCGGTAATCCGTGAAGAACCTTTTTTTTGCCTGCATGGCGACCATCCCTTGTAGGCGTGAGCCTGCTCGCGATAGCGGTGGCCCTTCAGACGTGAAGTCACTGACACGCCGCCATCGCTGGCAAGCCAGCTCCCACAGTGTTTTGTGTAATGCCCAGCATTGGCAAACACCCGTGCCCCCAGTGGGAGCTGGCTTGCCAGCGATGAGGCCAGAGCAGGCATCAACAATTCAACAGGCATAAAAAAACGCCGCTCATCTCACGATGGGCGGCGTTTTTTATTGCGTTGTAGCGTTAGGCTTGAACGACCGGGATGTTGGCGTTCGCAGCAGCTTCACGGAACTCGGCAATCTGGTCGAAGGACAGGTAGCGGTAGATATCGGCCGCCATGCTGTCGATCTTGCCAGCGTATTCCATGTACTCCTCGACGGTCGGCAGGCGACCCAGGATCGAAGCAACCGACGCCAGCTCAGCCGAAGCCAGGTAGACGTTCGCGCCGTCGCCCAGACGGTTGGGGAAGTTACGGGTCGACGTCGAGACCACGGTGCTGTTCGGCTCAACGCGTGCCTGGTTACCCATGCACAGCGAGCAGCCTGGCATTTCCATGCGTGCGCCAGCCTTGCCGTAGATGCCGTAGTAGCCTTCTTCGGTCAGTTGGTGAGCGTCCATTTTGGTCGGCGGCGACAGCCACAGACGGGTAGGCAGCTGACCCTTGACCTGATCCAGCAGCTTACCGGCAGCGCGGAAGTGACCGATGTTGGTCATGCACGAACCGATGAACACTTCGTCGATCTTCTCGCCAGCAACGCTGGACAGCAGACGGGCGTCGTCCGGGTCGTTCGGCGCGCACAGTACAGGCTCGCTGATGTCGGCCAGATCGATTTCGATGACTTCGGCGTATTCGGCGTCGGTATCGGCTTCCATCAGCTCAGGGTTGGCAACCCAGGCTTCCATCGCTTGAGCGCGACGTTCCAGGGTACGTGCATCGCCGTAGCCTTCGCCGATCATCCAGCGCAGCAGGGTGATGTTGGAGTTCAGGTACTCGGTGATCGACTCTTTCGACAGCTTGATGGTGCAACCGGCAGCCGAACGTTCGGCCGAGGCGTCGGACAGTTCGAACGCCTGTTCCAGGGTCAGACCTTCCAGACCTTCGATTTCCAGGATGCGGCCGGAGAAGGCGTTTTTCTTGCCTTTCTTCTCGACGGTCAGCAGACCGTTCTGGATAGCGAAGTAAGGAATGGCATGAACCAGGTCACGCAGGGTGATGCCAGGTTTCATTTTGCCTTTGAAACGCACCAGGATCGATTCCGGCATGTCCAGCGGCATGACGCCGGTGGCCGCAGCAAACGCAACCAGACCGGAACCGGCCGGGAACGAGATGCCCATCGGGAAACGGGTGTGCGAGTCACCGCCGGTACCGACGGTGTCTGGCAGCAGCATGCGGTTCAGCCACGAGTGGATGATGCCGTCGCCCGGACGCAGGGAAACGCCGCCGCGGGTCATGATGAAGTCAGGCAGGGTGTGGTGGGTGGTCACGTCGATCGGCTTTGGATAGGCCGCGGTGTGGCAGAACGACTGCATCACCAGATCAGCGGAGAAGCCCAGGCACGCCAGGTCTTTCAGTTCGTCACGGGTCATTGGACCGGTGGTGTCCTGAGAACCCACGGTGGTCATCTTCGGTTCGCAGTAGGTGCCAGGACGAACGCCTTGGCCTTCTGCCAGACCGCAAGCCTTGCCGACCATTTTCTGCGCCAGAGTGAAACCCTTGGTGCTTTCAGCCGGGGCTTCCGGCTTCTTGAACAGGTCGAACGCTGGCAGACCCAATTCGGCGCGAGCCTTCTCGGTCAGGCCACGGCCGATGATCAGCGGGATACGACCGCCGGCACGGACTTCGTCCAACAGCACAGGGGTCTTCATTTCGAAGGTGGTGATGACTTCGTCGGTACCGTGCTTGCAGACTTTGCCTGCGTGCGGGTACAGGTCGATCACGTCGCCCATGTTCATGTTGGTAACGTCGAACTCGATTGGCAGTGCGCCGGCATCTTCCATGGTGTTGTAGAAGATCGGAGCGATTTTGCTGCCGAAGCAGAAACCGCCAGCGCGCTTGTTCGGCACGTAAGGGATGTCGTCGCCGAAGAACCACAGTACCGAGTTGGTCGCGGATTTACGCGAAGAACCGGTACCGACCACGTCACCGACGTAGGCGATCGGGAAGCCTTGACCGCGCATTTCTTCGATCTGCTTCATCGGGCCGGTTTTGCCTTGCTCGTCCGGCACGATGCCGTCACGGGCCATTTTCAGCATGGCCAGGGCGTGCAGCGGGATGTCAGGGCGCGACCAGGCGTCTGGGGCAGGGGACAGGTCGTCGGTGTTGGTTTCGCCGGTGACCTTGAAAACGCGCAGGCTGATTTTGTCTTCCAGCACCGGGCGCTTCTTGAACCACTCGCCGTCAGCCCAGGATTGCAGCACGGCTTTGGCGTGAACGTTGCCGTTCTTGGCTTTTTCTGCGACGTCGTGGAAGGCATCGAACATCAGCAGGGTGTGCTTGAGTTCTTCGGCAGCCACTGGCGCCAGCTCGGCGTCGTCCAGCAGTTCAACCAGGGTCACGATGTTGTAGCCGCCCTGCATGGTGCCGAGCAGTTCTACAGCGCGTTTTTTGTCCAGCAGAGGAGAGGAGACTTCGCCTTTGGCCAGAGCCGACAGGAAACCGGCTTTGACGTAAGCGGCTTCGTCCACGCCAGGTGGTACGCGATTGGTGATCAGGTCAACGAGGAAAGCTTCTTCGCCAGCCGGAGGATTCTTCAGCAGCTCGACCAGGCCTGCAGTTTGTTCGGCGTTAAGCGGCTGGGGAACGATACCCAGTGCTGCGCGCTCTTCGATATGTTTGCGGTAGGCTTCAAGCACAGTTATTACCCTCATCAGTGGTCCCAAATGGCTGTCCGGGACGCTCGTCGCGAAATGCTCGTACTCATGCGCTGCACGGCGTTGTGGGCCGCTTAGCCAGAATTACCGGGCATTCCTTACAGAAGCTGCTTTCAAAGTTTTACGCCTGCAGAACGGGGAGCTGATGAGGGTTGGCGCAGAGCTTTTCCCCGCTGGAAAAACCCTTCGCCAACACCGCTCTGAAGGAGGACTGTGCTCGTGACGCTTTGAAAACAGCTTCTAACGGACATTGGCGCCTTAAAAGGCTGGCTGATTCTACGGCAAAAAAAATTTAAAGGTAAGTCGCGCTCTATTGGACTTTGGTGGCGTTGCGCGTGGCCCTGCCAAACACCGGGCAAGCGCTTGCCCCTGACGTTTGAGGGGTGATCAATGCCGGACAAAGGGCTAACATGCCGACCTGTTCCGCGTTTCAGTGTTTTGCCAATTTATGCCCAATCAGACCATCAAGACCCCCTGCGTCGGCCTCTGCTCCACTGTTTACGGAGATCTGGTGTGCCGTGGCTGCAAGCGTTTCCACCACGAAGTGATCCATTGGAATGGTTACGGCGAGGAGGAAAAACGCGCGGTGTGGTTGCGCCTGGAGCAATTGCTGTCACAAGTGATGGCGGGCAAGGTCGAGATTTTCGATTCGGTGCGTCTGCGCCAGCAACTGGAACAGCGCAAGATCCGCTTCGTGCCGCATCAGTCGGAATATTGCTGGGCCTATCAGCTGATTGCCCGTGGGGCACGGGTGATCATTAATCTGGAAGCCTACGGGATGGTCTTGCTGCCGGAGTTTCGTGACTGGAACCTGCCGGAGTTGCGCGATGCCATTGATCGGGAATTCTTCCTGCTGTCGGAAGCGCATTACCAGCGCTACATCGCCCCCGGATTCCTCAAAGACGCCTTCGGCGCCTAGAAGCTTCGCGAGCAGGCTCGCTCCCACAGGGAAATGCATTCCTGCAGGAGACCGCATTTCAGATGTGGGAGCGAGCCTGCTCGCGAAGGCGCCGGTTCAGGCGCCGCAATCCTTAATGCTTCACCGCCAACTCGACCAGATGATCCTCCACCTCCTGCGGTTTGAGCACCAGTACATCGCTTTCCAGTGAGTCCAGCACGACTTCAGCGGTATTGCCGATCAACGCCCCTGACAATCCGGTCCGCGCCACGGTGCCAATCACGGTCACTGCCGCTTGCAGTTTGTGCGCCATGAACGGAATCAATACATCCGCCGGGCCTTCCTCGATGTGCAGATGCGCATCATCGACATCGAACTCGGCCTGAAACGCCCGACATTGCTCGCGATAACGCGCCTCAATGGTTTCACTGAGCTGCAGCGTCGGGTCGGCTGCCGAGAGCATGGGCGACGGATGCGCGCTGATCACATGCAAATGCCCCTTGGCCAGGCTGGCGATGTCGTAGCCGTGATCAATGATCGTGGTGTGCAAATGCCGGTGTTCGCCATCGACATTGCCGACATCGACCGCCGCGAGGATCACTCGATCTTTCCACGGCGCGCTGGTTTTCACCAACAGCACCGGGGTAGGGCAGTGGCGCAACAGTTTCCAGTCTGCCGGGGTCAGCAGGGCTTTTTTCAGCGTACTGTCGGGGAAATGCTGCTTGATCACCAGCCCACAGCCTTCGGCCTGCTGCACATCGACGATGGTTTCGTGCAGGCTCTCGTTCCACGCCTGTTCGGTGGTCACGCTGTAACCGTCCGCCAGCAACGCGGTTTTGAGCACGCCGAGCATGCCGGCGTGGTCGTGCTTCTTGTCGCACACCAGCAGGTGCAGATGGGCCTGGGTCACGCCAGCGATCAACTTGGCGCGCTTGAGCGCCAGGCTTTCCGAATGTTCGGGTTCGATGACCACCAGAATGCTGCGAATGGCTTGCATGAGCGGAGTCTCCAGCGAAGAAAAGGCACGGCGTTGCACAACTATAGTTGCTGCTCGAACACCTGCGACTTGATGCATATCAACGCCTGCCGCTGGTGGTCTGCGGACAGGCCGGTATAATCGGCGCCCTTCGCTCGAACACCTTTTACCGTGAGCCCCATGATCCTTCCCGAAATCCACGAATTCCTTGGCTGCCGCACACCCGACGCTTGGGTACAGGCGGCATTGGCCGATCAGGAAACCCTGCTGATCGACCACAAGAACTGCGAGTTCAAGGCCGCCAGCACCGCACTGAGCCTGATTGCCAAGTACCATTCCCACGTCGACCTGATCAACATGATGTCGCGCCTGGCCCGGGAAGAACTGGTGCACCACGAACAAGTCATGCGCATCATGAAACGTCGCAAGATCGAACTGCGCCAGTTGCATGCTGGCCGTTACGCCTCGGGCCTGCGCAAAGTGGTACGCAGCCACGAGCCGGTGAAACTGGTGGATACGCTGGTGGTCGGGGCGTTTATCGAAGCGCGCAGTTGCGAGCGGTTCGAAGCACTGGTGCCGCATTTGGACGAAGAACTCGGCAAGTTCTACTTCGGCTTGCTGAAAAGCGAGGCGCGGCATTTTCAGGGTTACCTGAAGCTGGCTTATCAGTATGGTGACGCCAAAGACATCGCCCAGGTCATCGACAAAGTCCGCGCCGCCGAGCAGGAACTGATCGAGTCGCCCGACGAAGAATTCCGTTTCCATAGCGGCGTCCCCGTCGCTGCCTAATCCCTGTAGGCGCTGCCGCAGGCTGCGATCTTTTGATCTTGCTTCTGAAAATCAAAATCAAAAGAGGCGCAGCCTGCGGCAGCTCGTGCACGGGAATTGTTAAAAACTCTTAAGAGCATGAAACATCACTTGAAACCGGCCCCAGCGGCCGGTTTTTGCTGCCTGCGATAAACGCCCCGGCAGCGATTGCCGCCATAATGTCGCCCACTTCACATAGGGTCGACAGATGGTCGTTATGGATAACCTGGGTTTTGGCAAAGTCCTGCTGGTGGAAGATGATGAGCGCCTCGCCGCGTTGATCGCGCACTTCCTCGAACAACACGGCTATGAGGTGCGCACGGTGCATCGCGGCGATCTGGCCGTGGCCGCTTTTGTGGAATTCAAACCCAAGGTCGTGGTGCTCGATCTGATGCTGCCGGGGCAGAGCGGTCTGCACGTATGCCGTGAGATTCGTAGCGTGTCGGACACGCCGATTGTCATCCTGACGGCCAAGGAAGATGACCTCGACCATATTCTCGGTCTGGAGTCTGGCGCCGATGACTACGTAATCAAACCGATCAAACCACCGGTGCTGCTGGCCCGGTTGCGCGCCCTGCAGCGGCGGCAGGTGCCGGACAGTGGCGTGGTGCATTTTCTCGAATTCGGCCAGTTGAGTATCGACCGCAGTTGCCGAGAAGTGCGCCTGGCCGGTGAGCTGATCGAAATGACCACTATGGAGTTCGAGCTGCTGTGGCTGCTGGCCAGTGCCGCCGGTCATACCCTGTCGCGCGATGACATCCTCAATCGTATGCGCGGGATTGCCTTCGATGGGCTTAATCGCAGCGTCGACGTGTACATCAGCAAGTTACGCAACAAACTCAAGGACAATCCCCGTGAGCCGGTGTGCATCAAAACCGTATGGGGCAAGGGCTATCTGTTCAATCCGTTTGCGTGGGAGCTGTAGATGCTGCGGTTATTTCTCGGGCTGTTTCTGGTGATGACGGTGGGGCTGGTGTTGGCCCTGCAAACGGTCGAGCGCACGTTCGACGCGTTGCTCGATTATCAGATGGAGGATTACAACCGCGAGGCGGTGCGCGGGCAAGCGTGGACGCTGGGCGAGCAATTACGTGGCCTCGACGCTGCGTCACGAGAAAAACAACTTGAGATCATTCGCCCGCACTACGGTTTGGGGCTGACGCTGGTTGACGCTGATCAACTGGGCTTGAGCGACAAGGAAAAAGCCGAACTTGCTCAAGGGTTGCTGGTGATCCGCGACAAGTACACTCGCTACATCAGCGCGATTGACGGCGGCTCGCAATTGCTCAGTATCCGGCTTCCCGCCGAGCCCAGCCTGATGCCGTTTTACATTGCAGCAGCGTATCTGATGATCGCGGTGATGATTGGGTTTGTCCTGTTCTTCTGGGTGCGTCCGCACTGGCGCGATCTGGAGAAATTGCGTCTGGCCGCCGAGCGCTTCGGCGACAACGACCTGTCCGTGCGCATTCAGTTGTCGAAACGCTCGAACATCCGTGATCTGGCCGAACACTTCAACCTGATGGCGGCGCGCATCGAGAGTCTGATCGCCAATCAGCGCGAACTGACTAATGCCGTGTCCCACGAACTGCGCACGCCGATTGCGCGGCTGTCGTTCGAGCTCGATCAGCTCAAGCAGCAACCGGACGCCAGCCAGAGCCGCGAACTGATTGCCGACATGTACGCCGACCTTGGCGAGCTGGAAGAAATGGTCTCCGAACTGCTGACCTACGCCAGCCTTGAACGCGGCGCGACGGTGATCAAGCGCGAGAATATTCAAGCGGCCAATTGGCTGGACAGCGTGGTCGGCAGCGTGGCGCTGGAAGCGGAGGCGGCGGGGGTGCAGTTGTTGATTGGCGAGTGCCGGCTCGACACCGTGCGCATTGAGCCGCGCTTCATGGCGCGGGCGGTGATCAATCTGCTGCGCAATGCCATTCGGTATGCCGAGCAGCGGGTGGAAGTGACGCTGGTGCGTACGGGGGATTTCTACGAAGTGCAGGTCAACGACGATGGGCCGGGGGTGCCAGTCCATGGTCGGGAGAAGATTTTTGAGCCGTTTTCACGGCTGGACGCGAGTCGGGATCGGCGCACCGGTGGGTTTGGCCTGGGCCTGGCGCTGGTGCGGCGGGTTTCGCAGTCCCATGGCGGGCAAGTGGAGGTCGGTGATTCGCCTTGGGGTGGGGCGTCGTTTCGCATGACCTGGGCGCATCTGGATTGATCATCGTTGTCAGTTCCGGCGCTTTCGCGAGCAAGCCCGCTCCCACAGAGGAACGCAATCAAATGTGGGAGCGGGCTTGCTCGCGAAGGGGCCGTCAGATACACCGAACAGTCAGAAGGTGTAGGCCACCTGCCCAACCACTGAAGTCTGCAACCTGCGCTCGACAATCGGACTGTCCGCGGCCTCATGGCTCAGATACTGCGCCGCCAGCACGGACGACACGCTCCAGCGTTCATCAATCGGCAATGTCCAGGTCAAATCCGCGCCGCGACCAATCAATCCGCCTTTAGGCGCATACGCGCGAAACTGGCTGCGTGACGCCTGCGCGGTACTGACGCCGTACCAGGTACGCAGGTAATCGCTGTCGCCGAACTGGCTGTTGAGCCCGCCGATCACCTTGCCGAAACGGCCTTCATACAGCGGCAGGTTGATGCTCAGTTTCAAGCGATTCCACGATGACCCGGTGTCGTGGTTGTCGCCGTCCTTTTCCAGCGCATGCTCGAAGCTTGCACCGAGAATGATCGGCCCCATGTGATAACTGCCGTCGACGCCCAGCACCGGACGTGACTTGATCGAGCCCATGCCGTTCAGCTCGTCAGAACCCTTGAAGCCGGTCTTGCGATCCTTGCGCACATCGCTGGCGCCGATATACACGCTGAGGCCGAAATCGTCTTCGTCGAAGCCCCAGCCCAGGCCACGGAGGCTGTCGAGAAAAAAGCCTTGTGGGCTGACCACTTCCACGCCGACCAGCGGCGCCGTCACGCGCTCATCGCTGCCGCTATAGCGCGGTGCATTGACCGCGCCACCGCGCAGGGTTGCGTGCCAGTCTTCGGCGCGCAGTGAATCAGCCGGCAGCAGCAGGCAAAGGGAAGTCAGCGACAGTGAGAATGTACGTAGCGAAACTGGCATGGGGCACCCGAGGGGAATGTGAATGCGCCCATGCTAGGCAGGTGTTGACCGACAATCTTTGCCAGCTTTGTCGGGAAACTGTCAAAGACTGTGAAGCGGCTAACGCGTCAGGCCCAGACGTTCATGCCACTGGACGCCCACCGCCAGCCCGGTCAGCATGTCCGGCAAAAAGGGATGCCCCTCATGCGTAAACTCCCCTCACTGGCCGCTTTGCGAACCTTCGAATGCGCTGCCCGCCACGCCCATTTCGGCCGGGCCGCGGCCGAACTGTGCGTCACTGACAGCGCCGTCAGCCACCAGATCCGTCAGCTCGAAGAGCAGCTCGGGGTGTCGCTGTTCATCCGCGAAGGCCGGCAGATTCGTCCGACCATCGCCGCCGGCCGCTTGATGCAGAGCCTGCAACAGGCTTTCGAACTGATCGGCGATGCCTGTGACGAGCTGCGCGATCCCTCCTCGCTGGCCGTGTTGCGCCTGGCGGTCACCGCAGAGCTGGCGCAAAAGTGGTTGATGAACCGCCTCACTGACTTCTACGTGCGTTATCCGCACATCACCCTGCATCTCTATGAACAGCCGATCGACGCCAGCGCGCCGGGTGAAGACATTGACCTGGCGATCACCTACGGCACCGGCCCGGTGGACAGCAGCGCCTACTTCGTCAGGCCATTGCCGGATTTGCAGTTTTTCCCGGTGTGCAGCCCCGGTCTGTTCAACCAAGGCAATCTGAAAACCCCGAAGGATCTGGTCCGCCATTGCCTGCTGCACGACGATCAGGACGGCAAGACCTGGACCGCGTGGCTGACCAGCCATGCCGGTGATCAACGCCCGCAACGCCAGTTGTATTTCGCCCACGCAGGTCTTGCGCTGGAAGCGGCGGCGCAGGGCCAGGGCGTGGCGATGGGCGACAACCTCACCGCCCAGGAAGATTTGCAGAACGGGCGACTGGTGCGGCCGTTTACCGCCAGCATGACCGCGCTGGGCCAGTACGCGCTGGTCTGCGAACGGCTGCGCCTGGAGCGCCCCGCCGTGGCGCAGATGCTCGAATGGTTCAACGAACAACTGGCCGATTGATGAGTTGAATTCAACTGTTCCGTACTAATCATCGTTGGCGAGCCCGGCGCCTGCGCCCTTAGCCTGTGGTCATTCCCAACACCAGGACGAGGTTTGACCATGGCACGCTTGCTCGACTCCACCCCCAAACACGACGGCTTCCGTCTGCCCGGCGAATTCGAAACCAAGGCCGGCTGCTGGCTCGGCTGGCCGGAGCGCACCGACGTCTGGCGCAACGGTGCCAAGCCTGCGCAGAAAGTCTGGGTGCAGATCGTCACCGCCATCTCGCACAGCGAACCGGTCACCGTCTGCGCCTCTGCCGCGCAATTCGCTACGGCTCGTCGCCAGTTGCCGCCGCAGGTGCGCGTAGTGGAAATGACCTGCAACGACACTTGGTTCCGCGACAGCGGCCCGTGTTTTGTGGTCAACGATCTGAGCGGCGAAGTACGCGGCGTCGACTTCCAATTCAACGCCTATGGCGGTCTCGACGGCGGCCTGTATTACCCGTGGGACAAGGACGATCAGATCGCTGGCAAGATCCTCGAGATCGAACGTTTCGACCGTTATCGCGCGCCGTTGATTGCCGAACTCGGCGGCATTCAGAGCGACGGCCAGGGCAGCATCCTCACCACCGAACAGTGCCTGCTCAACCGCAATCGCAACCAGCATCTGGGCAAGGACGAAGTCACCCGCCGCCTGACCGATTACCTCGGTGCCGAGCAAGTCATCTGGCTACCACGGGGCTGCAAGTTCGATGAAACCGACGGCCATGTCGATGACCTCGCCTGCTTCGTCCGCCCCGGCGAAGTGGTGCTGCAATGGACCGACAACCGTGACGATCCGCAGTGGGAAATCTATCAGGAGGCCTACGACATCCTGCGCAGCACCCGCGACAGTCGCGGCCGCGAGTTGATCGTGCACAAGCTGCCGCAACCGGATGTGCTGGAGTGGACCGCCGAAGAAGCCGAAGGCCTCGATCAGCAGGACAGCACCCACACCCGTCAGGCCGGGACGAAAATCTGCGCCTCGTACATCAACTATTACGCCGGCAACAGTTCGATCGTCGTACCGCTGTTTGGTGATCGTCAGGACAAAGTCGCTTTGGCGACCCTGGCCGAACTGTTCCCGCAGCACAAAATCGTCGGCATCGAAAACTCCCGGGAAATCCTCCTCGGCGGCGGTAACGTCGCGTGCATCACCATGCCGCAATACGCCGGCACTCCTTACCCGAAGAAGGGAGCCTGAACATGGGCCTGCACAAACTGACTCAAGCGTTAATGCTGGTGCTTGCACCCTTGTGTGTGCAGGCCGCCGATACCGCCAGACCGGTGGTCAATCTGTACATCTGGGGCGAGTACCTGGCCCCGGATACCCTGAAGAATTTCGAGGCGAAAACCGGCATCCATGTGGTCGCCGATCACTTTGATTCGCTGGAAACGGTGGAGACCAAACTGCTCACCGGACGCAGCGGTTACGACCTGGTGCTGACCGCCGGCCAGCATCTGTCGCGGGCCATCGTGAGCGGAGCGATCCAGCCACTGGACAAGGCCCGGGTGCCGCACGTTGCTGGCGTGGGTGAAGAGTTTCGCCAGCACATGGCGGTGTTCGATCCGGGCAATCGCTATGCCGGGATTTACGCTTGGGGCACCACCGGCGTCGGTTATCAGGAAGAGGCGATCAAGCAACGTTTGCCGGATGCACCGACAGACAGTTGGGCGATGTTGTTCGATCCGGCGGTGGTGGCGAAATTCGCCGACTGTGGGGTCAGCCTGCTCAACGATCCCAACGAAGTGTTTGCCGCTGTCATGAAGTACATGGGGCTGGACATCAACCGGCAAAACCTCGATGACCTGAAACTCGCCGAGCAGCAACTGGCGAAGATTCGTCCGTACATTCGCTACTTCGACAACGACCTGAACATCAGCGACCTGGCCAACGGCAACACTTGCGTGGCGATGTCGTGGAACGGCAACGTCGCCATCGCCGCCGGGCAGGCACAAGCAGCGAACAAACCGTTCAAACTCAAATATCGGATACCGAAGGAGGGCACGCTGATCTGGTTCGACGCCATGGTCATTCCCAAGGACGCGCCGCATCCACAGGCCGGGCTGGCGTTGATGGATTATTTGATGACGCCCGAGGTGATTGCGCCGATCACCGACACCATTCACTACGCCAACGCAATTACGGCGGCGGACGGGTTGGTGGATGCAGCGATTCGCAATGATCCGGGAACGTATCCCTCGCCAGCGGTGCGGGCATCGCTGTACAGCAAAAATGACAACGGCAAGGCGTTCAACCGCGCGTTGATTCGCGCATTCAGTCGGTTGAAGTCGGGGCTGTAATGTTTGCCTGAGTAGTATTTTGAATTGGTTGCGCGGCACGGGCAAAGCGCCTCGATGGTACTTTTCCCGGCGCCGGTTCTCTCACCGGGACCGCTCTAGCTTCCATTCAAGGACGAATGACTCATGGGAAAAAAACAGCCTGTCAAAGGCGCTGACACTGTCGATACTCACACCCGGGCCGGGCAACCGGACGACCCGATCGTGGCGCGGCCAGACTCACCGCCACGGCTCGATCCGCTGCCGCTTGAACCGCGCTTGCCCGATTCTGCGAACGATGCCATTGCCACGCAGGCGTCCGGGCTGGATACGCCGACGCCAGCGGTCGCGGTCAACGACGTGGCATCCTCGTCGATTGCGCGGCCCTTACCCAGGCAGCGCCCACTGAGGTATTACCGGATCCCTGACAGCATCAATTTGCCGGATGCCGATGCTCAGGGCTTCCGGGTGTTTCAGGGCCGGCCGTTCGTCAAAGTGGCGGGCGGTTACGTGCAGGTCGGCATCGACTCTGAAACCAGCCTGTACCGTGCGTGTCTGGCCAGTGAGGCAACGCCGACCGGGCCGGTGCTGGTGCGCGATCACCAGAGTCAGCTTTGGCGCGCGCTGGAGGAGTCAGCGGTGAATGTCTATCGATCGGCGGTGGATGAGGACGCCGAGGCGCGCAAACCGAATGAGCAGGACATGGAGCCCGATCACTCCGACGACGAATTTGAGCTGGCCTCGGAATCGATGCCGATCGCCCCGTTTACGCCTCAGGAACTGGCCTTCATGCGCGAGGCGGCGAGTCACAGCTTTCTCGACAATCAGTTGGGCTCCTACAACCGCGCCAACAATGGCCGCTATCCGTTCCGCGACTCGCGTGGCCGCCCGGTGCGGATTCGCAAGATCGAAACCAGAGCCATCACCCCAGAGGGAGAGCAATACCTGGCGGCGGCGATCAAACCGTATATCAAGTTTGAAGGCCATGAAGACGTCGCCAGGCTCTATGAGGAAAAGCTCGAAGTGCGGCGTTTTACCCACGCCGATGCCAAAGTCCCGCAAGAAGTGGCTCTTGTCGGGCAATATCTGGTCGCGGCCAACAAACGTCTGGCCAAGGGCGAGGCGCTGGGGGTCTATGGCGGTACGATCATTCCGTTGAAGTACGTTCGCCGCCAGGAACAAACGTTCACCATGTATGCCGGTGCAACCATCCGCTATGGCGCCGGCCATCTGATTCAGGAGCGTCTGGTGATCGTGGGTGACAACGCCCTGTCCCGAATCAACTCCAATTTCGAGTATGACGCCACCGGCAGGCCGGTTCGTCAATCGCCGACCGGGTATAACGTGGGTTCGGTGGCGTTCAATGTTGAAGCGGAGTTGATCGTCGGCGACAAACTGATCCTCAAACCGTATGTGCTGACCGCCTTGTTTGCCCTGGAAGACATACCGGCAGGCGCAGAACTGCGGATGGATTACGACTATTCGGTGAAGGAGATGTCGTGGGTCTTTCTGTAAGCCGGTTCGGCGGCGCCCGACCGGTTGATCGGGCGAGCGCGGTGAGGGACTGCCTTAGCGAGCAGGCACTCGCCATAGATACCACGCCGCCACTGTCCGATACGGGCGCCATGCCTGGCCGATCTCCATCATCTGCTTGCGGGTCGGTTGCACCTCCAGCCCCTTCAATCGTCGATAGCCCTCGCGCACGCCGAAGTCGTCCGCCGGCAGGATGTCCATGCGCTCCAGGCTGTAAATCAACAGCATCTCCACGGTCCAGCGGCCGACCCCGCGCAGGGTGACCAGCCGCTCGATCAGCGCTTCGTCGTCCATGGCCAGCGCACTGGCGTAGTCCGGCACCACAGCGTCCAGCGTTGCCTGTGCAATGCCTTGAAGGGTCGCAATCTTGCTGGCGGAAAACCCGCAACCGCGCAGGCGATGGAAGTCCGTGGCGAGGATCTGCTCCGGGCGCGGAAATGCCTGCCCCGCAAACAAAGCCACCAGCCGCCCGACAATCGCATCGCCGGCCTTGGCGTGTAGTTGCTGATAGGCAATCGCGCGCACCAGCGATTCATAGGGATCGCGTGCCGGATGCGGCTGATGCAGGCACGGCCCGACAGCGGCGATGTGCCGCTGCCAGTCGGCGTCGAGGGCGGCCAGAAAGTCACTGGCCGGCTGATAGTGCTCGGGCATGTTATTTCAGCAAGCCGTTGACTTCGCCATAGCTGAGCGCCTTGAGGTCATGAGTGTCGAGTTGGCCATTGGCGAGAAAGCTTTTGACCAGCGAACCCATTGCGCCATACAAAAACTCGGCGATGCCCGACCCCGCGCTCAAACGGCGCACGCCCAGCGTCTGCAACTCGTGCGGCGAGGGCAGGCAGGCGACACCGAGGACGTTGACCGGCAGCGTGGTGCCCTTGCAGATGGCTTCGATTTCGTAAGCCGCCGTGACACCAGCGGCGAACAGTCCATCGGTGCCGGCGGCTTGATACAGCGCAGCGCGACGCAGGGTCTCGGCGACGCGGTCTTCGGCCGGCACCAGGCCCTTGAGGTAAACGTCGGTGCGAGCGTTGATAAACAGCTTCACATCGCGTTTCGCGGCCACTTGCCGGGCGACTTCGATCTTGCGTGCCAACAGTTGCGGTGCGCCGCTGCCATCTTCGATATTGATCCCGACCGCACCGGCAGCGATCACCGCGTCGATGACTTCGGCGACACGCCCGAGGTCATCGGAATACCCAGCCTCGATGTCCACGCTCAGCGGCACTTTGATCACCCGAGCGATGGATTCCACGGTGCAAATCAGGCGTTCGAGGGGCAGGGCGTTGCCGTCGGGGTAGCCATGAGCCCATGCCACTGCCGCGCTGCTGGTGGCGACCGCTTTGCCGCCCAGGTGCTCGACCAGTCGCGCGCCAGTGGCGTCGGCGACGTTGGTCAGGAGCAGCAGGCCTTGCTGGTGCAACTGGTGAAATGCCGTGTCGAGCGCGTTCATCGAAAACCCTTCTTGTGAATGGTTGTAGGGGTCAGAAAGTCAATTGTTGCGTGAGCTGCACCGCGGCGTTTTCCAGTCGCAGCAAAAACGCCTTGCGCGGTTGTCCTCCACCATAGCCGGTGAGCGAGCCATCCGCGCCGATCACCCGGTGGCACGGCACCACAATCGCCAGACGGTTGTGCCCGTTGGCCAGCCCTACAGCGCGACTGGCGCCGGGTTTGCCCAAGCGTGTAGCGATAGTGCCGTACGTGCTGGTGTGGCCATAAGGGATTTGCAGCAGTTCGCGCCAGACTTGCCGGGCGAAGTCACTGCCGGGCATGTGCAGAGGCACCGAAAACTCTGTGAGCTTACCGGCGAAATACGCCGCCAGTTGCCGTTCGATCTGCTGCAAATGCACGTTATGCCCCGGCGCGACGAGGTAGGCATGGCGGTTCTGCAGTGCTTCGACTTCGCGGGTCAACGCCGGGCGATCAAGAAACTCCAGCAACACCAGCCCCCGGCGTTCGGCCATGGCGATCATCGGCCCCAGTGGCGTGGTCAGACGCGTAAACAGCAGCGGTTCGCTGCGGGCGGCACGCCCCGGCGTGACGTGGAAAGATTTCTGGAAAGCATCGCGAAAGCCGCTGAGGGACTCATAGCCAGAGTCGAACGCGGCATGATCAATCGACGTGCCTTGTTTAATCCCACCCAGCGCCATACCGAGCCGCCGGGTGCGCAACCATGCGTGGAACGTCATGCCGAAATGCTGTTTGAACCAACGCCGCAATTTCAGCGGCTCGATGCCTTCGGCGAGCAGTTGCGCATCGCTCCAGCGTATCTCCGGCTCCGCGTCGATGGCCGTGAG
Source organism: Pseudomonas sp. Irchel 3E19 (assembly GCF_900187585.1). Classification (NCBI taxonomy): domain Bacteria; kingdom Pseudomonadati; phylum Pseudomonadota; class Gammaproteobacteria; order Pseudomonadales; family Pseudomonadaceae; genus Pseudomonas; species Pseudomonas sp. Irchel 3E19. The sequence continues at coordinate 31,293 of NZ_FYDT01000048.1, read as the reverse complement.
CAACCGCTGCACCCATGGCGGGGCGATGGCCGCGGCATCCAGCGGCTTGCAACGCAGGCAGGCGCGGTAACCGGCGGACAGACATTCATCGGCGTGGGCGAAGAACTCGACGTTTTCAGGTTTCGGCTTGCGCGCCGTGCAGCTGGGGCGGCAAAAGATCCCGGTGGTTTTCACGGCCGTGAAAAACACGCCTTCATAGGCAGTGTCACTTTCGAGCATGGCGCGGACCATCTCGGCGTGGGGCGGCAGAGCAGCGGTTTGTATGTTCATGGCTTGAGAGTAAAACTGGATTGTCGATGGCTCCACCGAAAAATCGACAATGAATTTTCAGCAACCTGAACTACCGTGTAGGCGCTGCCGCAGGCTGCGATCTTTTGACGTTGATTTCGAAAAACAACATCAAAGGATCGCAGCCTGCGGCAGCTCCTACAGGGTTTATGAGGCACCGAAGCCATGCATCCGTTTGTTATTCAACATATCGATCACATCGTCCTGCGGGTTGCGGACCTGCAACGCAGTATCGAGTTCTATGGACAAGTATTTGGCGCCGAGGTGGTCAAGATCAATGAACCACTGGGGCTGGTGCATTTACGCGCCGGTACCTCGATGATCGACCTGGTCGATCTGCACGGCGAACTCGGGCGCAAGGGCGGCGGGGCGGCGGGTGTCGAGCGGCGCAACGTCGATCACTTTTGCCTGCGTATCGAACCGTTCGATGAAGCGGCGCTGATCGAGCATTTACAGGCGCACGGCCTGAGCGTCGAAAAAGCCGCCAGACGTTTCGGTGCCCAGGGTTACGGTTTGTCGTTGTACTGTTTCGACCCGGATGGCAACCAGGTCGAACTCAAAGGGCCGTCCGAGGCTTAAGCGCGTTTGGCCATCAACAGCACCGAAGCCGCCGCCGACAACAGCGCCGCGCAGCAACGATTGAAAATGCGTTTGCCACGCGGCTCGGCAAACCAGCGGCGCATGTGCAGGCCCATCCAGGCGTAGGCGCCGATGGCGACCCACTCCAGCAGCAGAAACAGCCCGCCAAGCGCAGCGAATTGCGCAGGCATCGGGCGCGCCGGGTCGACGAACTGCGGCAGGAACGCGGTGAACAGCAGGATTGCTTTTGGATTGCCTGCCGCCACCAGGAACTCCTGACGGGCCAATGCAAAGAAGCCGACGGTCGCGCTGTTTGCGTGTTGCTCCGTCTCAGGACTGGCTCGCCACAATTGCCAGGCCAGATACAGCAGGTACGCCGCGCCCACGATCTTGATCGCATGGAACAGCCATTGCGAGGTTTGCAGCACTACCGACAGTCCGGCACCGGCGAGGGCGATCATTGCGGCAAAGGCCAGAATCCGCCCGATGCCCGCCCCGCAGGCGCGCCGAAAGCCATAGCGGGTGGCGTTACTGACCGATAGCAAATTGTTCGGTCCGGGGGGCCATGTTCAAGGCGAAACAGGCCGGGAGAAACAGTGAAAGCGTGGCAAGGTCCATGGCGCGGGCTCCGGGGGCGGGAACGGCATTTTTATCACGGCGTCACGGCGCTTGACCCGTACAGTCAGGCTGCGCTGTCGCGGTACAGCGGCCGCGAAGCTGATCAGTCCGTTTCGAACTTTTTGCTCGAAAGGAAACTCTGAAAAATCTGAGGGCGGTGGTTTCGTCAGAAAAAACGATCCATACGGTCAGAAATGTCGTCTGCCGTGTATATTTCAGTCGACATTCAACTCACCCCGAATGGCCCCAGGTGGCCCCACCAAGAGCGATTTACATGCACGCAAAGGCCCGTGAAATTTATGTGCCACCGGTGCTGCAAGATCTGCGAGCCGGCACTGCCGAACTGCATATCGCACTGGAAAAACGCCTTCCTTTTTTTTCCGACACCCTTGATGAAAAAGCCTTTCAAAGGCTGATGCAGGCTTATTACGGTTTTTATCTGCCGCTGGAACGGGCCTTGCTCGACAGCGCGTGCGTCCCCGCCGATTTCGATCTGGCACCACGCCTCAAGACAGCCACTCTGCATAGCGATCTGTTGGCGTTGGGCGTCACCCATTCTGCACTTGAACAGTTACCGTTCTGTGGTGATTTGCCGGTCATCGACTCCAGCGCCGCGTGCCTGGGTGTGTTGTACGTACTCGAAGGCGCAACACTCGGTGGGCAGATCCTGCGGCGCGAAATCGCCGCGCGTCTGGGCCTGGAGGCCGATAACGGCGCGGCATTCCTCGATATCTACGGCGCCGCCACCGGACGGCGCTGGCGAGACTTCATCGAATACCTGGGCGCACGCCCACTGGATGCCGTAGCCCGCGCAGCCGTGGTCAACGCGGCACACACCACATTCAGCTGTTTCGAGCGTTGGCTCGACCGCCGGGAGGTACTGGCATGAACCCGCAAGACCGAGAAGCGTTTGAAGAACTGCTGGCCAACTGTGCCGACGAGCCGATCCGCTTTCCCGGGGCGATTCAGCCCCACGGGGTGTTGCTGACCCTGAGCGAGCCGGCGCTGGACATCATCCAGGTCAGCGCCAACGTTGAAAACCTGTTGGCGCGTCCGGCCGAGGAACTGATCGGGCAACCGCTGCACCATCTGCTCGGCGATGCCTATGCCGGGGCCGTGCGCGGGGCGCTTCAGCAACCGGCATTTGCCGACGCCGGGCCGCTGAATTTTCAGCTCAATGGCACCGCGTTCGAAGCGCTGTTGCACCGTCATCAAGGCGTTTTGATTCTGGAACTGGAAATCCACGTCGAGAACTTCCAGCCGCGCAATGTCGCCGGTAACCAGACGCATCTGGGGCGCATGCTCCAGCGTCTGCAAGCGGCTACGTCGTTGCAGGCGCTGTACGATATCAGCGTCAAGGAAATCCAGGCCATGACCGGTTACGACCGGGTGCTGATCTACCGTTTCGAGGATGAAGGCCACGGTCAGGTCATCGCCGAAGCGTCCGATCCGTCGATGGAAGTGTTCAACGGCTTGTTCTTCCCGGCCTCCGACATTCCCGAACAGGCGCGTGAGCTGTACCGCACCAACTGGTTGCGGATCATCCCCGATGCCGCCTACCAACCGGTGCCGCTGGTGCCGAAGCTGCGCCCCGACACCCAGACACCGCTGGATTTGAGCTTCGCGACCCTGCGCAGCGTCTCGCCGATTCACTGCCAGTACATGAAAAACATGGGCGTGCTGTCGTCAATGAGCATTTCCCTGCTCAAGGGTGACAAGCTCTGGGGCCTGATCAGTTGCGGCAACCGCCAGCCATTGCACGTGCCGCACGAACTGCGTACCGCGTGCCAGACCATCGGCCAGGTATTGTCGCTGCAGATCAGTGCGCTGGAAGCGCTGGAGGTCAGCCGTCAGCGCGAGGAAAAAGTCGAGGCGCTGGCCTTGCTCAATCAGGCGATGATCGATTCGCCGCAGAACGTTTTCGACGGTTTGGCCAATCAGCCACAGGTCCTGATGGCGTTGGTCAATGCCGGTGGCATCGCGATCATTGAAGACAAACAGTTGCATCGCTATGGCAATTGCCCGGAGCCGGAAGAGGTCCGTGCGTTGCACAAGTGGCTGCAGGAAACCGGCGAGCCGGTGTTTGCCAGTCATCACCTGTCCAGCGTCTACCCACCGGCGGCGCACTATCAGCAAGTGGCCAGTGGCGTGCTCGCCATGAGCCTGCCCAAACCGGTGGACAACGGTGTGCTGTGGTTCCGTCCCGAGGTGAAAGAAAACATCAACTGGAGTGGTGATCCGCGCAAGCCGCTGGCGCTGGAAAGCTCCGATGCCGGGCTTCGTTTGCGCCCGCGCACCTCGTTCGAAATCTGGAAGGTCGAGATGGCCGGGATCTCCACCAAGTGGAGCCACGGCGACTTGTTCGCGGCCAATGACCTGCGCCGCTCGGCACTGGAAAATGATCTGGCCCGTCAGGTGCGTCGCGAGCAGGAAGCAGTGCGCGCCCGCGATGAATTGGTCGCAGTGGTTTCCCATGATCTGCGCAACCCGATGACGGTTATCTCGATGCTTTGCGGCATGCTGCAAAAAGCCTTCAGCTCCGAAGGCCAGCACACCTCGCGGCGCATCTCTACGGCCATCGACACCATGCAACAGGCGGCCGGGCGCATGAACACGCTGCTGGAGGATTTGCTCGACACGTCGAAAATCGACGCCGGGCGCTACACCATCACGCCGCAGAAGCTCGACGTCACGCAGATGTTCGAAGAAGCGCAAGCGTTGCTCACACCGCTGGCTCAGGACAAAGACATCAGCATTTCCTTCGCGGCGGATCCCGATCTGCGTATCCACGCCGACCCCGAGCGACTGTTTCAGGTGCTGTCGAATCTGATTGGTAACGCGATCAAGTTCACCCCGCGCCTGGGCACGGTCGGTGTGCAGGCCAAATCCATCGGTAACGACATTGTCTTTACCGTGCGTGACAGCGGCGAAGGAATCCCCAAAGCAAACCTGGCCCGTGTCTTCGACCGATACTGGACGGTGAAAGAAGGCAACCCCACCGGTACCGGCCTGGGTTTGTACATCAGCCAGGGTATTGTCGAGGCCCATGGCGGGCGGATCTTCGCCGAAAGCGAACCGGGGCAGGGCAGTGAATTCCACTTTACGGTGCCGCGTCTGGACTGAACGCGCCGCGCACCGCGCAACGCCCTCCAAACGCAAAAAAACTGTAGGAGCTGCCGCAGGCTGCGATCTTTTGATCTTGTTTTTAAAACAAAAATCAAAAGATCGCAGCCTGCGGCAGCTCCTACACAAAGTGTGTTGTTGGCAGGGTGATTTTCTTCAATACCGGGGACGGGCGGCTGGTTACGGTGGGCACCTTGTTCCTCGTGTTGAAGCAGGTGTGCGATGAGTTTGATTATCTCGATGGCGGCGTTTGCCCTGGCGGCGTCCATTACCCCCGGCCCGGTCAATATCGTGGCGTTGAGTTCGGGCGCACAGTTCGGCTTTCGCGCCAGTCAGCGGCATGTCGCCGGGGCCACCTTAGGCTTTGTTCTGTTGCTGGTGCTGATGGGCCTGGGCCTGCATGAAGTGCTCAAACTGTGGCCGTTCATGACCCGCGTGGTGCAACTGGCCGGCGTGGCGTTTCTGTTGTTCATGGCCTGGAAACTGGCGACTGACGACGGGCAGCTCAATGCCGGCGACACGGGGCGGGCGCCCTCGATGCTTTACGGCGCGATCATGCAGTGGCTCAACCCGAAAGCCTGGCTGGCCTGCGTGGCCGGGATGGGCGCGTTTGTCGCCGATGGCGAGGCGCGACGGGTCTGGCAGTTTGCCGCGGTGTATCTGGTGATTTGCTATGTGTCAGTGGCCTGCTGGGCGTATGCCGGGACATTTTTGCGCGGATGGTTGGCCAATCCGGCGGGGATGCGTTTGTTCAATCGTGTTATGGCGGGGTTATTGGCCGTGAGTGCGGGGTATTTGTTGTTGCCTTGAGCGCCGCTCTGCGCTTTCGGAGTGCCGTGACCGTTCATCTAAAAGACGTGCTACCTGTCAGATATGACAGTAGCCGTCTGGCTCCTTTGCGCGTGTGATGTGGGTTGTCAAAAAAACCGACACGGTTTCCAAGGAGAGAACATGACAATTACCCTGCTCAACTCAACGCAAGCCGATGAGGCGCTCGCACTGTCCCCCATGTTCATCCCCGGCTGGCAAGCTTCAGTGCAGCCGCCGGGCACGGCCCATGGCGGTATTCCCCAGGCAATTTATCAGTTGCCAGAAGGCCTGTTGGTGGTGATCGACCCGGCTCGGACGTTGTCCACCGCCATGGCCGCCTACGATGTCGTCGAGATGTGGGTCAACGGCAAACCGACGTCCATCGTCAAGATCATCAATCCGGGCGAAGAGAACGACCGTTTTGCGATGCGGTTGGCTGTCGGCTGGCTATTGAACGGCATCAATCAGCTGTTTTACCGGGTGAGCCGTCTTGGAGGAAATTTCGAGGATTCCCGACCGATACTGGACGTGCTGTATCACGATCCGGCGCCCGGTTATCCCGCGCCATCCGGTATCACTGTCATTCACCCTGTCAGCGTTGGCCCGGTGGAAGCGGCGAAAGGGGTAGAAATTACCGTGAACGTCAGTTTTGTGCGTGCTTTTGACGAGATTGTCTTGACCATTGGAACCTGGAGACGACCGATTACCGTCACAGATCCTACCCAGCCGATCACGTTCATGCTGACCACCGCCGATTTCCAGCAGATCGGCGATAACCAACGGATGCCGATCAGTGCCAGGGTGATCGATCAATTGAGCAACAGCAACGCCTCAGCGACGACCTACATGAATATCCATGTCAGCCAGTCGCCGGGTGTGGTGGCATTTCTCAATGGACCCTACAGCGTTGTTGCCGGAGGCGAGGTCAAGGAGATTGACCTAAGCCTGACCGAGGCAGGGCGGCCGAGTGCCGGATTGATCTCACTCACCTTGCCTGAGGGGGCGGAGTATCCGAACGGGGAAGGGGGGACTCGCAGTTTTCCTGTCGGCGCGGACGGCAGAGTGACGGTCAGCGGTGTGCGTGCAGGAAATACACCGGGGGTATTTTCACTAACGGCCAGTAGTGGCGGCGGCACCGCCAGCGCGGTGCTGACCATCACCGAACAGATGCCGGTCGGACCAATCGCACTTGATCCCGTACCAACCGGCATCACGCTCAGTCCGGACAATACATTGGCTTTTGTCACTGGCGCGGGATCGGTGCAGATAATCGATACGTCCACTTCCCAGCGGATCAAGAAGATTGATCTACCGCAATTGAGTGTCTCGTGGGAGATTGCCGTTAATGGCGATGCATCGCGTGTTTTTGCCTGTAACGGGAATAATGCGGTGATGGTCATTGATATCGCCACTTCGAGCATGATCGCCAACATTCCGGTAGCGGGGCACCCTATCGGCATAGTCATGAGCAAGAATGGGTTACAGGCCTTTGTCAGTACCTGGGGCGGCAACAGCGTTGGGGTTATCGACGTTGTGAATTCACGGGCGGTCAAAACCATTCCGGTCGGATCGCACCCCAGAGGCATTGCCTTGTCTCCGGATGGACGGTGGGTCTATGTCGCCAATAACAATAATTTCAGCGGTGTGGCTGGTTCCTCGATTTCCATCATCAGTACATTGACTTTATCGGTTGTCAGAACCGTGCCGATGCCTTTAGAGGCCTATGGTGTCGATATCAGTCCTGATGGCAAAAGCTTTTACGTCTGTGGCAGGAACCAGGCTACTGAAGGTTTTGTACTGCAGTACGATACGCAGACATTCGTACAGATCAGGGCCATAAGAGTGATTGGTTTGCCAAGGGGTATTGTCCTGGACCCCTCCGGTACGCAGGCTTATTGCTGCGACAGAGATACCAATACGGTATCGACGATTGATACGGCATCAGGGCAAGTCATTGCGACGACTACGGTGGGCCAAGGGCCTTTGGAAATTGCGATTAGCAAGGACGGCAAACTGGGTTACGTTACGTGTTACTACGACAACACGGTGTGGGTTTTCTCACTGATGTCCGGTGCATCCGGACTGGGCACAACCGGTGCAATGTTTTCGGGTTTTGCGGTCAGCAGTCCACAAACGCGCGAGCCAATCCCGGGTGATGCTTACTGAACGAAGACGCCAAAGGGCTGTGGCTGATTCTGGCGTAGACACTTATCCCCGATACTGCCCCGGCGTCGCCGCCAGATGCTGTTTGAACGCCCGTTGAAAATGCGCCTGATCGGCAAACCCGGCTTCCAGCGCTACATCGGCAATCAGTCTGCCCCGGCGCAAACCCTCGCGGGCGTACTGAATACGCTGGTTGACCACAAAGGCGTGCGGCGTCATGCCGTAATGCTGTTTGAAGGCGCGGATCAGATAGGACGGTGACAACTGCGCCGCGCTGCAAATGTCATCGAGGCTCAGCAGGTCCGTGCAGTGTTCACGGATGAAATCAGCGGCGCGTTCAAGCTTGAAATTAGGCTCGCGCAATGGCTGTTCTGCCGGGTTCAGGCGCAACTGCAGCTCGGTGAAAAACTCCACCGCCGCGCTCTGTTTGCGCAAGACATCCTGCTGGTTATCGACCAGTACCTCATACAACCCGTTGAGATCACGGAACAGCCCGGCGTCGTCGAGATGGGTGGTCGCGAAACGCCGGAACTCGAGTTCGACCGCAAACCCCAACTGATGCTGCAAGTCCGTCAACCACGGTGTCTCGACGTATAGCATCACGTATGACCATGGCTGATCATCGATCGGATTGCACGCATGCACGTCGCCGGGATTCATCAGCACCACGGTGCCCGCCGTGACTTCGAACTGGGTCTGTTCATGCACATACGTGCTGCGCCCGGCAGTGATCGCACCGATGGAAAAATGCGCGTGAGAATGCCGCGCATAGCAAACCTCGCGGCCATCGGCGATGGCCCGCGCCTCGATAAAGGGCAGGGCTTCGTCGCGCCAGAAACGCGGGGCTTTTTCAGGGTTTTTCGCGGCAGCGTGTTTCATCAACGTCATTCCCGGCAGGCCAGCCCCCGAGTGTATTAGCTCTGGCCGGCAAAGGCCCGCTCCAGTTCGGCGATGTCGAGTTTTTTCATGCTGAACATGGCCTGCATGGCCCGCTGCGATTTACTGGTGTCGGAGTCCAGCATCATGTGCATGAAGGCCACCGGCACGATCTGCCATGACACGCCGAACTTGTCCTTGAGCCAGCCGCATTGCTGGGCTTCTACCGGCCCACCAGCGCTGAGGTTTCCCCAGAAATGGTCGACTTCTTCCTGATTCTGGCAATTGACCTGAAACGATATCGCTTCACTGAACTTGAACACCGGCCCGCCGTTAAGGCCGGTAAAGGTTTGGCCATCGAGTTCGAAACTCACGGTCATCACCGCACCTTCCGGCTGCCCGTGAAATTCCTGGCCGACCTTGCTGTAGTGGGTCAGGCCGGTGATTTTCGAATGGTCGAAGATCGAGCAGTAGAACTTCGCCGCAGCCTCGGCCTGATCGTCGAACCACAGGCACGGTGTGAGTTTCTGAAAACGTTGCATGGCAGTCATCCTCGGCAGGTTAGACACGCTGGATTAACAGCGTAGTCAGTCCTTGGTCGACTGGCGGTGCCGTAGATCGCCAAGTCGGCGCCTGTCAGTAACGTGTAGCCTGGCAATCCTGCAAACACCCTGAACCCTGTGGGAGCTGGCTTGCCAGCGATGAGGCCGTCACGCTCGGCATCAAGGGTGTCTGACTCAATGCCATCGCTGGCAAGCCAGCTCCCACAAGGATCGCAGCGTGACTGAAGCTAGCGCCGCTCAGCCAGCATCAGCAAAGACTGCGGCACAGGGCTTTGCGGATGCTGTGGCTCTTGCAGTGCGGCCAGTTGAAAACCGGCCATGTCCAGCGCGTTCATCCAGCTCGACAGGGTGCGGAAGTACCACGGCATCGGCTGCCACTGGCCCTTGAACCCGGCGAAAGTCTCCTCACGCCAACCATCCTGATAATCACCCGCCGCGACGGCCCACGGGTGCAACGTCTGGATCACCAGTGCGCCGCCGGGCACCAGCAACGCGTTCATCGCCGCGAGCAGCGGGATGATGTCCTGATGCAATAACGAGAAATTCGCGCAGATCAGGTCGTAGTCGCGACCGATGTCTACCGTCGCCTCGACCAGCGCCTCATAACTGGCGACATGCACCTGCGATGCACCGGGCAAACGCGCCGCCTCAACCAGCGTCGCATCGCCATCCACGCCCGTGGCGTCAATGCCCCGATCTGCCAGTGCCCGCAACAGCCAGCCTTCGCCGCAACCGAGGTCGAGCACCCGCTGCGGTTGACGGCCCATGATTGCCAGCAGAATCGCCTGATCGGTGACCTGCTGACGGCTTTCGATGGCGCCGCTGCGGATCACGTCGATCCAGGCGTGGGCGTTGTCGTGCCAGCTCTGCAACAGGGTGATTTCCGGGGAGGGCATGTTGGTGTCCGGACAGTTGAGTGGAGGATGCCGTTTGCAAAAATTCAGTATGGACGCCGGACTCAAGATCGCCATGCAGGAGGTATCGGCCCTGCATGGCGATCTGTCTGTCCAACGACTAAGGCAGGCGCAGCTTATCCAGTAATCGATTGACCAACAGCTCGTTCAACAGGATCACCTGTTGCAGCGCCAGCAGCGGCTTACGCTCCGGGCCACCCACCGAGTTGGCGATATTGCCGGCCATGGCATGGGCGTATGACAGCGATTCACAGGCTTCGACCAGCAGGGTTTCGTCATCCAGCGTGGGGTCGACGAGAAAAACGGGGCGAAACTTGGGAGATGCTGGCGCAGCTGCCAGGTCTTCGGGCTTGAGGTAGTAGTCGAGGGCACGATCGGTGGCTTCTTTGACCTTTTGCGGGTCGAGCGCGGGGTCGTGGGGGATTGGATCGGTGTGTGGTGGGTTTGGCGTGATTTTGAACATAGATAAAGCTCCAATTTAAAAAAAATGGGAGCCATCACCCTCGCTACCAAACGGCGGGTGGCGGCCATGCGCGGGTTGGTAGACCGGTTAAATTGGGAAACCCGGCGCTCACAGAGGAGCCCCACGCATGCCCACCATACAAAGCTATACCTTAAATAAGAGACAGCATCGAAGGTGTCGCAACAACGACAATTTAAAGCGGGCTACCAAACCCGATCACTGTTTTGCAGTGACAGGCAAACGATATAGCCCGCCCCATAGCCGTGTAAGCCGGCGGATTCTGGCGTACGCGTAGGTAACGACGCAAGGTGTTGTAGGGAGGATGGCGTAACGGTTCGTGTACTTTAAACGTGATAACCGGATGACGTTTACCCATGGACAATGGTGAATGGTCAGAGTCCAAAACCAGGGCACCTTCTGGACTACAGGTTCGTACTCCACGCCCTACGACTGTTCCAGAGTCCACCGACTTGCACGTCTGAACGCAGAATTTTATTGTTTGCTGCACTGAGCTTCATCAAACCAGTCAGTCAGTATTCAGAGGCTACGATGACCACCAGCGGAAAGACCGAGGAACCTTGCAAAAAAGCAGTTCGTGAAGAGCTGACATTTCTTGATGTTCGGCAAGCTGCGCGTGATGGGCAAAAAGTTTTCAGAAAATTTGTGATCACTGGCAGGCTGCCTTAGCGGAGGTGCACCATGGATCGATTGGCTGGCGGTTGCCTATGCGGCGATGTCCGTTTCGAAGTATCCGGCCAGCCCTACCGCGTCGGCATCTGCCACTGCCTCGACTGCCGCAAACGCCACGGCGCGCTGTTCCACACCTCGGCAATTTTCCCTGAGCAAGCGCTGAAGGTCACCGGCAACCCACGCGACTATAACGGCCGGTTTTTCTGCCCGCGTTGCGGTTCACCCGTGTTCACGCGGTCGACAGATGAAGTTGAGGTCAACGTGGGTTCGCTCGATGAACCGAACCAGTTCAAACCCACTTATGAACTCTGGACCATCCGCCGCGAGTCGTGGCTATCGGCGCTTCCACTGGCTCACCACTACGAGCGTGATCGCGAGAGTACAAGTCGCACAGAGGAATAATGGACGTGAGCCCAATCACTTCCCCCTTGTGGGAGCGAGCCTGCTCGCGAAAGCGGTGGGTCATTCAGCTCAAGTTCAACTGAAAGATTGCATTCGCGAGCAAGCCCGCTCCCACAGGGTCAAGTGCATGACTGCCACTGATCTCAGTTGCGAATAAAGGTCAGCAGATCCGCGTTAATCGTCTCCGCCTCAGTCGTCGGCATTCCATGCGGGAACCCCGGATACGACTTCAACGTGCCGTTTGGCAGCAGTTTCGCCGACAAAGGCCCCGAGTTCGCATACGGCACAATCTGATCGTCCTCGCCATGCATCACCAGCACCGGCACGGTGACCTTCTTCAGATCTTCGGTGAAATCGGTCTGCGAGAACGCCACGATGCCGTCGTAATGCGCCTTGGCGCCGCCGATCATGCCCTGGCGCCACCAGTTTGAAATGATCCCTTCCGAAGGCTTGGCTCCCGGCCGGTTGTAGCCATAGAAAGGCCCGTTCGGAATATCCCGATAAAACTGCGCCCGATTGGCCGCCAGCTGCGCCTGAAAATCATCGAATACCGATTTCGGCAAACCACCCGGATTGCTCTCGGTCTGCACCATCAGCGGCGGCACGGCACTGATCAGCACGCCTTTGGCGACGTTGTCCTGACCATGGCGGGCGATGTAGTGGATGACCTCGCCGCCCCCGGTGGAGTGACCGACATGCACGACGTTTTTCACACCCAGATGATTGACCATCGCCAAGGCATCGTCAGCGTAGTGATCCATGTCGTGCCCTTCCCAAACCTGACTCGACCGCCCGTGCCCACGGCGATCATGGGCAATCACCCGAAAGCCCTGCGCCAGAAAGAACAGCATCTGCGCATCCCAATCGTCCGAACTCAGCGGCCAGCCGTGGTGAAAGTGGATGAGCGGGGCGTCTTTCGGCCCCCAGTCCTTGTAGAAAATCTCGACGCCGTCTTTGCTGGTGACAAATCCCATGTTCGCTACTCCTGACCAATGTGGAGGATCGGTTTGCATGACGAGCGTGCCCGCGCGCGCGCTCGGGTGAGAGCCGTTATCAACTGTAGGGTTAAAGTCGACATCTGCATGACCGGCGGTCGCCACACCTGGCCTTGCGCGCAAATTGCGCTTAGCTCAATGGGATAAGCCCAGGCGTGCGCAGGCATTCATTGCCGCAGCAACGCCCCTTCAGAACACCGTGAGTCTGAGGAAGTCCCCCGATGCTGACCTTGAATATCAATGGCAAGGATCAGGAGCTCGATGTCCCCGCGGACATGCCGTTGCTCTGGGTCCTGCGCGATGTCGCGCACCTGACCGGTACCAAATTCGGTTGCGGCATGGCCCAGTGCGGCGCCTGTACCGTGCATGTCGACGGTGTGCCGTTGCGCGCCTGCATCACCCCGGCCACAGCGGTGGCCCATGGGCAAAAAATCCTCACCATCGAAGGTTTGTCTACGGATGGCTCGCACCCGGTGCAGCAGGCCTGGGCCGAACTCGATGTGGTGCAGTGCGGTTACTGCCAGTCCGGGCAGATCATGTCCGCCGCCGCGTTGCTGGCGAAAATCCCCCAACCCACCGACAGCGATATCGATCAGGCGCTCTCCGGCAATATTTGCCGCTGCGGCACCTACCCAAGAATTCGTGCCGCGGTCAAACGTGCGGCCGAGATCGGTTGAGCCTGACGGGGAGACAGACCATGAACAGTCCCGTATCGCGTCGGGGTTTTCTCAAGGGCAGCGCCATGTTGGGCGGCGGTCTGGTGGTGGCGTTTGTCGTACCCGGCGCCCATCGTTTTGCGTTGGCGGCGGAGAATGAGGGTAAGGTCTTCGCGCCAAATGCTTTCCTGCGCATTGCCGCCGACAACAGCGTTACCGTGTTGCTCGGCCATTCGGAAATGGGGCAGGGCATCTGGACCGGCCTGACCATGCTGATTGCCGAGGAACTGGACGCCGACTGGTCGACAATCCGCGTCGAACACTCGCCGGCCTCCGCGGCCGATTACGGCATGCCGGCGTTTGGCGGCATGCAGATTACCGGCGGCTCGACCTCGACCTGGATGGAGTTCGACCGCTATCGATTGGCCGGCGCTACGGCGCGGCAGATGCTGGTTGAAGCGGCGGCCAAACGTTTTGAGGTGGCGCCTTCGGCGATTCGCACCGAGTCGGGTGTGGTGATCGCTGGCGATAAACGCGCGACTTACGGCGAACTGGCGGACGCCGCCGGGCAACTGCCGGTACCGGACCCAAAATCCATCACGTTCAAAGAAGCCAAGGACTGGAAAGTCATCGGCAAACCGACCAAGCGTCTGGACACCCCGGAGAAAATCACCGGTCGCGCCAAGTTCGGTATGGATGTGCAATTCGAGGGTTTGATGACCGCTATGGTCGCCCGCGCGCCAGCATTCGGTGCCACGGTCAAATCCTTCGAAGGCGCCGAAGCGCTGGCGGTGCCGGGCGTGCATAAGGTGCTGCAGGTGCCGACGGGAGTGGCAGTGATCGCTGACCATTACTGGGCGGCGAAACTGGGTCGCGATGCGCTGAAAGTCGATTGGGACCTGGGGCCTAACGCGGATCTGAGCAGCGAAAAACTGCTGGAAAGTTTTCGCAAACTGGCTGCCACGCCGGGCACTTCGGCCAGCCAGGCCGGGGACGCCAAGGGCAATTTTGATAAAGCGGCGAAGAAAATCGACGTCGAATACAGCGTGCCGTATCTGGCGCACGCGCCGATGGAACCGCTCAACTGCACGGTGAAAATCAGTGCCGAGAAATGTGAGATCTGGACGGGCACGCAGTTTCAGACACTGGATCAGATGGTTGCCGGCAAAATCACCGGACTGAAACCCGAACAGGTGGAAATCCACACCGAGTTCCTCGGCGGCGGCTTTGGCCGGCGGGCCAATCCGACCTCGGACTTTGTCGCCGAAGCGGTGCAAGTGGCGAAAGCGGCAGGCATGCCGGTGAAAACCGTGTGGTCGCGGGAGGATGACATTCGTGGCGGTTACTACCGTTCGATGTTTTTGCATCAGGCGCGTGTCGGCCTTGGCGCCGATGGGCTGCCGCTGTCGTGGCAGCATGTGCTGGTCGGCCAGTCGATCATGACCGGTACGCTGATGGAGGCGACCATGGTCAAGAACGGTATCGACCCAACCTCGGTCGAGGGCGTTGCAGACAGCCCTTACGTCAAAGACGTGGCCCATCATCAGGTCGAACTGCACTCGCCGCAGACCGGCATCAATGTGTTGTGGATGCGCTCAGTGGGGCACACCCATACCGCGTTTGTCATGGAATCGCTGATCGATGAGCTGGCCACGGCGGCCGGCAAGGGCCCGCTCGAGTACCGCCGCACGCTGCTCAAGGCGCATCCGCGGCATCTCGGCGTGCTCAATCTGGCGGTGGAGAAGGCCAACTGGACAGCGCCGTTGCCCGCCGGCCATGCCTTGGGCGTGGCGGTACACGAGTCGTTCGGCAGCTATGTGGCGCAGGTGGCGGAGGTCTCGCAGGACAATCTGGCGATTCGTGTGCATCGCGTGGTGTGTGCGGTTGACTGTGGGATTGCGGTCAACCCGCAGAGCATCGCCGCGCAGATGGAATCGTGCATCACCTTCGGCCTGGGCATGGCGCTGCATAACAAACTGACGCTGAAGAACGGCGCGGTGGTGCAGTCCAACTATCACGATTATCAGGTGCTGCGGCTCAACGAAATGCCGGTGGTCGAGGTGCATATCGTGCCCAGCAGCGAGAAACCCGGCGGCATCGGCGAGGCCGGTGTGCCGCCGACCGCGCCGGCGGTGGCCAATGCGTTGTTTGCCCTGACCGGGCAACGCTTGCGTGAACTGCCGCTGCAACTGTCGGGGGTGTGAGATGAAACGACATCTGCTGTTGGGTGCGCTGGTACTGGTGGGGCTGGGCGGCTACGCCTCGGACTTGTTCGCCGATGATCAGGAGGCTTTGAAGGCCTTCGGCACGATTCAGAAAGTCTTTCAGAGCCCGCGCTGCCAGAACTGCCACATTCCCGGGGATTCGCCGTTGCAATTCGACGCCGGCATTCCCCATGCGATGAACGTGGTGCGCGGCATGGACGGCAAAGGCGCCGCCGGTTTGCCGTGCGCAACGTGTCATGCCCAAAGCAATCCGCCGGCCAGTTACGGCCTCCATGCGCCACCGGGTGCGCCGCACTGGAGCCTGCCGCCCGCCGCGCACAAAATGGCCTGGATCGGCCTGCCAGCGGACAAGCTCTGCGCAATGATCAAGGACCGTTCGAGCAATGGCGATCGCGATTTCGCCGCGCTGATCAAGCATGTCAGCGAGGACAAACTGGTGCTCTGGGGCTGGAACCCCGGCACAGGGCGCGCACCGGTACCGGTGCCCCACGATCTATTCGTGAACCAGTTCAAGCTCTGGGCCGATGCTGGCGGGCCGTGCCCGACGGCGGGTGGTTGATAGGCGTGAGGCATCGCAAAATTGGGGCTACTCTAAGGGCCATTGATGCCAATGGAGTGTGTGATGCTGGTTCCCGGAAAACCTGCCAACGAAGCGGCGCGCATTCAGGTGCTGCACGGTCTCAACCTTCTCGACTCGGCGCCCGAGGAGCGTTTCGACCGACTCACGCGGCTGGCCAAGCGCCTGTTCAATGTGCCGATCGCCCTGGTGACGCTGGTGGACAAGGATCGCCAGTGGTTCAAGTCTTGTGTCGGCCTGGATGTCACTGAAACCTCGCGGGACGTGTCGTTCTGCGGCCACGCGATTCTCAAGAACGATTTGTTGCTGGTGTCCGACGCCCGCGAGGACGAACGCTTTCACGACAATCCTCTGGTAACCGGCGAGCCACACATTCGCTTCTATGCCGGTTACCCGCTGACCGTGCCCAATGGCAACAAAATGGGCACGCTGTGCCTGATCGACACCAAACCCCGTGAGCTCGATGACGAAGAGCGCGCGCTGCTGCGTGACCTGGCGGAAATGGCCGAGCAAGAGCTGACAGCGGTGCAAATGGCGAGCATGGACGAGCTGACGCTGTTGTCCAACCGTCGCGGCTTCAAGCAATTGGCTCAGCATGCGCTGGACGCCTGCGCCCGGTTGAACCGGCCGGCGACACTGCTGTTTTTCGACCTCAATGATTTCAAGCAGATCAACGATCTCTATGGCCATGCCGAGGGCGACGGTGCATTGAAGACCTTCGCTGATGTGCTGCGCATTGCCTTTCGCGAAAGCGACGTGGTCGGGCGCTTGGGCGGCGATGAATTCGTCGCGTTGCTGACCGGTTCGAGTCATATCGAGACCACGGCAATCATGGCGCGGCTCAAGGACATCCTCGAAGAGCGCAACGCCACGCTGCACCGCGGATATGCCATCCGCTTCAGCGTCGGCCAGATCGAATACGATTCGAAACGCCATGAAACGGTGGATCAATTGCTGGCAGATGCCGATAGCGCGATGTATGTGCATAAGCAGGCCCTGAAGCGCAGTTAATGCTGGCCTCTTCGCAGGCAAGCCCGCTCCCACAGGTATCCTGGCTGTACTCAATTTTGCCGTTCACCGCAGAACCTTGTGGGAGCTGGCTTGCCAGCGAAAGCAGTGTGTCAGCCAATAAAGACTCATGCTATGCCGATGCCTTCGCGGGCAAGCCCGCTCCCACAGGTATCCTGGCTGTACTCAATTTTGCCGTTCACCGCAGAACCTTGTGGGAGCTGGCTTGCCAGCGAAAGCGGTGTGTCAGCCAATAAATACACATGCTATGCCGACGCCCCCGCGGGCAAGCCCGCTCCCACAGGTATCCTGGCTGTACTCAATTTTGCCGTTCACCGCAGAACCTTGTGGGAGCTGGCTTGCCAGCGAAAGCGCTGTGTCAGCTAATAAATGCACATGCTATGCCGATGCCTTCGCGGGCAAGCCCGCTTCCACAGGTATCCTGGCTGTACTCAATTTTACCGTTCACCGCAGAACCTTGTGGGAGCTGGCTTGCCAGCGAAAGCGGTGTGTCAGTCAATAAATACTCATGCTATGCCGATGCCTTCGCGGGCAAGCTGCTCCCACAGGGTTTGGTGGTGCTTACGGTATACGCGGAGTTGCAGATATCGCAGGCATAAAAAAACCCGCCAGAAGAGGCGGGTTTTTTATTGGCTAAGCGAAGATCACTCTTCGATGTTGCCCATGGCGGTGGTGTTGAAGCCGCCGTCGACGTACATGATTTCACCGCTGATGCCCGACGCCAGGTCGGAGCACAGGAAGGCGCCGGCGTTGCCGACTTCGTCGATGGTGACGTTGCGGCGCAGCGGGGTTTGCGCTTCGTTGGCGGCCAGCATCTTGCGGAAGTTCTTGATGCCCGACGCTGCCAGGGTGCGGATCGGGCCAGCCGATACGCAGTTGACGCGGGTGCCGTCCGGGCCCAGGGAGCCGGCCAGGTAACGGACGCCAGCTTCCAGCGAAGCCTTGGCCATGCCCATCACGTTGTAGTTAGGCATGGTGCGCTCGGCGCCCAGGTACGACAGGGTCAGCAGGCTGCCATTGCGGCCTTTCATCATTTCGCGGCCAGCCTTGGCCAGGGCCACGAAGCTGTAGGCGCTGATGTCGTGAGCGATGCGGAAACCGTCACGGGTGGTGGCTTCGGTGAAGTCGCCGTCCAGTTGGTCGCCCGGGGCGAAACCAACGGAGTGGACGATGCAGTCCAGGCCGTCCCACTTCTTGCTCAGTGCTTCGAAGACCTTGGCGATTTCTTCATCGCTGGCCACGTCGCACGGGAAGCACAGCTCAGGGCTCGAACCCCAGCCCTGGGCGAATTCTTCAACACGACCTTTGAGTTTGTCGTTCTGATAAGTGAAGGCAAGCTCAGCGCCCTCGCGATGCATGGCGGCAGCGATGCCGGATGCGATGGACAGCTTGCTGGCGACACCGACGATCAGTACGCGCTTACCGGCGAGAAAACCCATGTGTTGCTCCTCTTTCAGGTTATTGCGCAGTGGCTGGTGCCAAAAAAGCGGCTTCCAGCAACTGCTGTGTATACGGATGTTGGGGAGCGGCAAAGATTGCTTGCGCATCTCCCTGTTCGACCACTTGGCCATGCTTGACCACCATCAGCTGGTGGCTCAGCGCTTTGACGACAGCCAGGTCATGGCTGATGAACAAATACGTCAGGTTGTACTTGGCTTGCAGTGAACGCAACAGCTCCACCACTTGCCGCTGCACCGTCCGGTCGAGGGCCGAAGTCGGCTCGTCCAGCAGGATCAGCGCCGGTTTGAGCACCAAAGCCCGGGCAATGGCGATTCGTTGCCGTTGCCCACCGGAAAATTCGTGGGGGTAGCGGTGCCGGGTTTCCGGATCCAGACCTACCTCCTTCAATGCCGCAATAATCGCCGCCTCTTGTTCCTCAGCGGTGCCCATCTTGTGAATCCGCAGGCCTTCGCCAACGATGTCGCTCACGCACATGCGCGGGCTCAGGCTGCCAAACGGGTCCTGAAACACCACCTGCATCTCTCGACGCAACGGGCGAATCTCGTTCTGCGTCAGGCAGTCTAGCTGCTTGCCTTCAAAGCGGATGGCGCCTTTGCTGCCGATCAGCCGCAAAATCGCCAGACCCAGCGTGGATTTGCCGGAACCGCTTTCCCCCACGATCCCCAGGGTTTGACCCTGCGGCAGGCTGAAATTGATGCCGTCCACTGCCTTGACGTAATCCACCGTGCGTTTGAGCAGGCCTTTCTTGATCGGGAACCAGACTTTCAGGTCCTCGACCTCAAGCAGCGGCGCGCCGATTTTATTGGTCGCCGGGCCTCCGCTGGGCTCCGCGCCGAGCAATTCCCGAGTGTACGGATGCTGCGGCGAACGGAACAGCTCTGCGCACGATGCCTGTTCGACGATGCAACCGCGCTGCATGACACATACACGATGCGCAATTCTTCGCACCAGGTTCAAATCGTGACTGATCAGTAGCAACGACATGCCCAATCTGGCCTGAAGTTCCTTGAGCAAATCGAGGATTTTCAGCTGAACGGTCACGTCCAGCGCGGTGGTCGGTTCGTCGGCAATCAGCAGTTCCGGCTCGTTGGCCAGGGCCATGGCGATCATCACCCGCTGACGCTGACCACCGGACAATTCGTGGGGCAGGGCCTTGAGGCGCTTGTGCGGTTCAGGGATGCCGACCATCTCCAGCAGCTCCAGGGTGCGTCTGGTCGCGACTTTGCCGGTCAGGCCCTTGTGGATGCCGAGGATCTCGTTGATCTGCTTCTCGATCGAGTGCAGCGGATTGAGCGAGGTCATCGGCTCCTGAAAGATCATCGCGATACGGTTGCCGCGGATGTGACGGATGGTCTTCTCGCTCAGCCCCAGCAGATTTTGCCCGGAATAGTTGATGCTGCCAGCCGGATGGCGCGCCAAAGGGTAGGGCAGCAAGCGCAGGATCGAGTGCGCCGTCACCGATTTTCCCGAACCGGATTCGCCGACCAATGCCAAGGTCTCGCCGCGTTTGATATCGAAGCTGACGCCTTCGACCACCCGGTGTATGCGCTCGCCAAAGCCGAATTCGACGGCGAGGTCGCGCACTTCGATCAGATTGTCCTGATTCATTTCACTTCCTCGGGTCGAAGGCATCGCGAGCGGACTCGCCGATAAACACCAGCAAACTCAACATCAACGCCAGCACGGCGAAGGCACTCATGCCCAGCCACGGTGCTTGCAGGTTGGATTTACCCTGCGCGACCAACTCACCCAGCGACGGACTGCCGGCCGGCAAGCCGAAACCGAGGAAGTCCAGTGCGGTGAGGGTGCCGATGGCGCCCGTGAGAATGAACGGCATGAACGTCATGGTCGAGACCATCGCGTTGGGCAGGATGTGGCGGAACATGATCGCGCCGTTCTGCATGCCCAGCGCTCTTGCCGCGCGCACGTATTCGAGGTTGCGGCCACGCAGGAACTCGGCGCGCACCACATCCACCAGGCTCATCCACGAGAACAGCAGCATGATCCCTAGCAGCCACCAGAAATTTGGCTGGACGAAACTGGCGAGGATGATCAGCAGATAGAGCACCGGCAGACCTGACCAGATCTCCAGAAAGCGCTGCCCGGCCAGATCGACCCAGCCGCCATAAAAGCCCTGCAAGGCCCCGGCAATCACGCCGATGATCGAACTCAACACGGTCAGCGTCAGGGCAAACAGCACCGAAATGCGGAAGCCGTAAATCACCCGCGCCAAGACATCGCGGCCCTGATCGTCAGTGCCCAGCAGGTTGTCCGCCGAGGGCGGGGCCGGGGCCGGGACTTTCAGGTCGTAGTTGATGCTTTGATAGCTGTACGGAATTGGCGCCCACAACACCCACGTATCCTTGGCCTTGAGCAGTTCGCGGATGTACGGGCTCTTGTAATTGGCTTCCAGCGGGAATTCGCCGCCGAACGCGGTTTCCGGGTAGCGCTTGACCGCCGGGAAGTACCAGTTGTTGTCGTAATGCACCACCAGCGGCTTGTCGTTGGCGATCAGCTCGGCGCCCAGGCTTGCGCCGAACAGGATCAGAAACAGCCACAGTGACCACCAGCCACGCTTATTGGCTTTGAACAGCTCGAAACGGCGGCGGTTGAGAGGGGACAGGTTCATCTCAATGCTCCCGGCTTTCGAAGTCGATGCGCGGATCGACCAGGGTGTAGGTGAGGTCACCGATCAGTTTCACCACCAGCCCGAGCAGGGTGAAGATGAACAGGGTGCCGAACACCACCGGGTAATCGCGGTTGATCGCCGCTTCGAAACTCATCAGGCCAAGGCCATCGAGAGAGAAGATCACCTCCACCAGCAGGGAGCCGGTGAAGAAGATACCGATGAACGCCGATGGGAACCCGGCGATCACCAGCAGCATGGCGTTGCGGAATACGTGGCCGTAAAGCACGCGGTGGCGGGTCAGGCCCTTGGCCTTGGCGGTGACCACGTATTGCTTGTTGATCTCGTCGAGAAAGCTGTTCTTGGTCAGCAGGGTCATGGTCGCGAAGTTGCCGATCACCAGCGCCGTCACTGGCAATGCCAAGTGCCAGAAGTAATCGAGGATCTTGCCGCCCAGGCTCAGCTCATCAAAGTTGTTCGAGGTCAGCCCGCGCAAAGGGAACCAGTCCAGATAACTGCCGCCGGCAAACACCACGATCAGCAGAATCGCAAAGAGAAACGCCGGGATCGCGTAGCCGACGATGATCGCCGAACTGGTCCAGACGTCGAAATGGCTGCCGTGTCGCGTAGCCTTGGCGATCCCCAGCGGGATCGATACCAGGTACATGATCAGCGTGCTCCACAGCCCCAGCGAAATCGACACCGGCATCTTTTCCTTGATCAGGTCGATGACCTTGGCATCGCGGAAGAAGCTGTCGCCGAAGTCCAGCGAGGCATAGTTCTTGACCATGATCCACAGGCGTTCCGGGGCCGATTTATCGAAGCCGTACATGTGCTCGATTTCCTTGATCAGCGCCGGGTCGAGGCCCTGTGCACCACGATAGGAGGAGCCTGCCACCGACACCTCGGCACCGCCGCCAGCGATGCGGCTGGTGGCGCCTTCGAAGCCTTCGAGCTTGGCGATCATCTGCTCCACCGGGCCGCCGGGCGCAGCCTGGATGATCACGAAGTTGATCAGCAAAATGCCAAACAGGGTCGGGATGATCAGCAGCAGTCGCCGAAAAATATACGCCAGCATCTGATTACTCCGTGCCCGCAGGGTCGGCTTGCAGTTTGGTTTCGACTTCTATCGCCGGTTTCGCATCGGGCTTGACCCACCAGGTGTTCGTGCCGATGTCGTACTTGGGCGAGACTTTCGGATGACCGATGTGGTTCCAGTAGGCCACGCGCCAGGTTTTGATGTGCCAGTTGGGGATCACGTAATAACCCCATTGCAACACGCGATCCAGCGCGCGGGCATGGGCGACGAGCGTTTTGCGCGTATCGGCGTTGATCAGGTTTTCGACCAGTTGATCGACGATCGGATCTTTCAGGCCCATGGTGTTGCGGCTGCTGGGCCTGTCGGCCGCGGCACTCATCCAGAATTCGCGCTGTTCGTTACCTGGTGAATTGGACTGCGGGAAACTGCCAACGATCATGTCGAAGTCCCGCGAACGCACGCGATTGATGTACTGCGAGACATCGACACGGCGGATGACCAGATCGATGCCGAGGTCGCTGAGATTGCGCTTGAGCGGCAACAGCACGCGTTCGAAATCGGTCTGCGTCAGCAGAAACTCGATGACCACCGGTTTGCCCGTGGCGTCGACCATTTTGTCGTCGACGATCTTCCAGCCAGCCTCTTGCAGCAGTTGGTAGGCCTCACGTTGCTGGGTACGGATCATGCCGCTGGCGTCGGTTTTCGGATTCTCGAAGGCTTCGCTGAACACCTGCGCTGGCAGTTTGCTGCGGAACGGATCGAGGATCGCCACCTGTTCCGCGTCGGGCAGACCGGTGGCGGCCATTTCCGAGTTTTCGAAATAGCTGCGCGTGCGTATGTAAGCGCCGTTGAACAACTGCTTGTTGGTCCATTCGAAATCGAACAACAGGCCCAGCGCCTGACGCACTCGCACATCCTGAAATACCGGGCGGCGCAGGTTGAAGACGAACCCCTGCATGCCGGTCGGGTTGCCGTTGGTGATCTGCTCCTTGATCAGGCGCCCCTCGGTGACCGCTGGAACGTTGTAGGCGTTGGCCCAATTCTTCGCGGTCATCTCCAGCCAGTAATCGAACTGGCCGGCCTTGAGCGCTTCCAGTGCGACCGTGTTGTCGCGGTAATAATCGGTGGTCATCGTGTCGAAGTTGTAGAAGCCGCGATTGACCGGCAGATCCTTGCCCCAGTAATCCTTGACCCGCTCGTAGCGCACCGAGCGGCCGGCCTTCACTTCGGCGACTTTGTAGGGACCGCTGCCCAGCGGAATCTCCAGGTTGCCTTTGCTGAAGTCACGATCAACCCACCAGTGTTTCGGCAGCACTGGCAACTGACCGAGGATCAGCGGCAGCTCGCGGTTGTTGGTGTGCTTGAACTTGAACAGCACCTTGAGCGGGTCTTCAGCGATGACTTCGGCAACGTCGTTGTAGTAGCCGCGATACAGCGGCGAGCCTTCCTTGGTCAGGGTCTGGAAGCTGAACACCACATCGTCGGCGCGCACCGGGTGACCATCGTTGAAGCGCGCCTCGGGGCGCAGGTAGAACCGCACCCAACTGTTGTCCGGGGCTTTTTCGATCTTGCCGGCGATCAGCCCGTATTCGGTGAACGGCTCGTCAAGGCTGTGCTTGGTCAGGGTGTCGTAGATCTGGCCGATGTCATCGGCGGGCACGCCTTTGCTGATGAACGGGTTGAGGCTGTCGAAGCCGCCAAACCCGGCCTGACGGAAGATCCCGCCCTTGGGCGCATCGGGGTTAACGTAGTCGAAATGCTTGAAATCGGCCGGGTATTTCGGCGGCTCGTTGTATAGGGTCACGGCGTGTTGCGGGGCGGCCAAGGCCAGCCCGGCGAACAGCATGCCGCTGGCCTGCACGAGCAGGGCGCGAATAGGCTTCATTGATCTTTCTCCGAAGACTTCAACCACCACGCGCTCAGGCCCAGGGTGTAGGGCGGCGTGGTGACGAAGGCCAACCGGTTGCGGTAGGCCAGACGGTGATAATTGAGGTACCAGTTGGGAATGCTGTAGTGCTGCCAGAGCAACACGCGATCGAGTGCCTTGCCGGCGGCGACCTGTTCATCGCGGGTTTGCGCGGCGAGCAGTTGTTCGAGCAGATGATCGACCACCGGGTTGGCGATGCCTGCGTAATTCTTGCTGCCCTTGACCCCGACCTGACTGGAATGGAAGTACTGCCACTGTTCAAGGCCCGGACTGAGGGTCTGGCTGAGCGTCATCAGGATCATGTCGAAATCGAACTGGTCCAGACGTTGTTTGTACTGGGCGCGATCCACCGTGCGCAGGCGTGCGTCGATGCCGATGCTGTTGAGGTTCTCGATGTACGGCTGGAGGATGCGCTCCAGGTTCGGGTTGACCAGCAGCAGCTCGAAACGCAGCGGCTGGCCATTGGCGTTTTGCAGGCGCTGGCCATTGAGCTTCCAGCCGGCTTCGGCGAGCAGGGCCAAGGACTTGCGCATGGTTTCTCGCGGGACGCCGCGGCCATCGGTCTGCGGCAGGGTAAACGGCTCGGTGAACAGCTTGGCCGGCAGTTGCTCCTTGTACGGCTTGAGCATCAGCCATTCATGGCCGACCGGCAGGCCGCTGGCGCTGAATTCACTGTTCGGGTAGTAACTGGTGGTGCGTTTGTAGGCGTCGCTGAACAAGGCTCGGTTGGTCCACTCGAAATCGAACATCAGGCCTAGCGCTTCACGGGTCTTCACGTCCGAGAAGGTGGCGCGGCGGGTGTTCATGAACAGGCCCTGACTCTGGGTCGGGATCTGATGCGCGATCTGCGCCTTGATCACGTCGCCACGGCGCACGGCCGGGAAGTTGTAGCCATTGGCCCAGTTCTTCGCCTGATGCTCGATGTAGATGTCGAACTCGCCGGCCTTGAACGCTTCGAACGCCACGTCGCTGTCGCGGTAGAACTCGACCTCCATGCGATCGAAGTTGTACTTGCCGCGATTGACCGGCAGCTCCTTGCCCCAGTAGTCCTTGACCCGTTCAAAGATCAACTGGCGCCCCGGCGTCACCGAGGTGATGCGATACGGCCCGCTGCCCAGCGGCGGTTCGAAGGTGGTGGCCTTGAAGTCGCGATCCTTCCAGTAGTGCTGCGGCAGCACCGGCAGCTCACCCAGGCGCAGGATCAACAGCGGATTGCCCGAGCGCTTGAGGACAAAACGGATGCGCTGCTTGTTGAGGATGTCGACCCGCAACACTTCCTGAAGCGCCGTGCGATACAGCGGATGACCGTCCTTGAGCAGCGTTCGATAGGAGAACGCGACGTCGTAGGCGGTGATCGGCGTACCGTCGTGAAAGCGCGCTTCGGGGCGCAGATTGAACACCACCCAACTGCGATCTTCGCTGTACTCCACTGATTGCGCGATCAAGCCGTAACTGGAGGCCGGTTCATCGCCGGACGGCGAGTATTGGCCGGTGCCGACCATCAGCGGTTCGTTCAACTCGTTGATGCCGTACTGAAGGAAATTCGCCGTGGTCACCGGGCTGGTGCCCTTGAAGGTGTAAGGGTTGACCGTATCGAAGGTGCCAAACGCCATCACCCGCAACGTACCGCCCTTGGGCGCTTGCGGGTTGACCCAGTCGAAGTGGGTAAATCTGGCCGGGTACTTGAGCGTGCCGAACTGCGCATAACCGTGACTTTCGGTAATCGTCGCGCTTGCAGTTGAGCTCAAGGCCAGGCTGATCAGGAGCAGGAGGAGGGGACGCTTCAAGTCAGATCCGATCCAGGCGGCTTGGGCTTTGTGGGCCGTACAGTAACAGCTTGTCTGGACAGGAAAAAGATGCGGGTTAATGCGCGGTTAATCGGCTTCGATCGCATTTGCTTTTGGTGGGAGCGGGCTTGCTCGCGAATGCGGTCTGTCAGCGGTATATGTAGATGACTGATACAGCGCATTCGCGAGCAAGCCCGCTCCCACCAAAACAAAAAGCCCCTGAAATTCAGGGGCTCTTCTGTCAATGCGGCTGATAAACCGTGAGCATCTGCCCCGGCTTCAGTGCTTTACCCGCACCCGGATTCCAGCGCTTGAGATGTTGCATCTCAACGTTGAAACGCTTGGCCACCACATACAGCGTGTCGCCGCGCTTGACCTTGTACTGGGTCTGCTGCGCGTTGTCAGCCTTGCCCTTGGTCTTGCTGTTGGCGGCGATCACGGTGTTGACCCGGCCACTTTTGCGCGAAGGGCTGCGCTTGGTGGTGTCCTGCATCACCAGCGTCTGGCCGACCTTGAGGTTTTTGCCGCTCAATTTGTTCCAGCGTTGCAGGTCCTTCACTTCGACCTTGTTGGCCTTGGCGATGGAGCCGAGGTTGTCGCCACGCTTCACGCGGTAAGCGCGTTTAAGCTGCGCCACTTCGCTTGGATCGGCACCGTCGAACACCGGTTTCAGCGAGCGTGGGCTGATCAGCTCGTCAGGCCGCATGGTTTGCAGGCTGGCGGTCAGCAGTTGCGCCTTGGACGTCGGCACCAGCAAATGCTGAGGGCCGTCGATGGTGGTGCGCTGTTTGAACGCCGGGTTGAGCTGGAACAGTTCGTCTTCATCGATGTTGGCAACCGCAGCGACCTTGGACAGGTCCATGCGCTGGTTGATTTCGACGACCTGGAAGTACGGTTCGTTGGCGATCGGGTTGAGGTTCACGCCGTAGGCTTCCGGCGCCAGGACCACTTGCGACAGGGCCAGCAACTTTGGCACGTAGGCCTGGGTTTCCGCTGGCAGCGGCAGGTTCCAGTAGTCGGTTGGCAGGCCGAGCCTTTCGTTACGCTCGATCGCGCGGCTGACCGTGCCTTCACCGGCGTTGTAGGCCGCCAGGGCCAGCAGCCAGTCACCGTTGAACATATCGTGCAGACGGGTCAGGTAGTCCATGGCAGCGGTGGTCGAGGCGGTAATATCACGACGGCCATCGTAGAAGCGGGTCTGACGCAGATTGAAATAACGACCGGTAGACGGAATGAATTGCCAGAGACCCACCGCGTTGGCCCGGGAATAGGCCATCGGGTTGTAGGAGCTTTCAATCACTGGCAGCAGGGCCAGTTCCAGCGGCATGTTGCGTTCTTCGAGGCGTTCGACGATGTAATGGATGTAGAGGCTGCCGCGTTCGCCGGCATTCTCGAGGAAAGAGGGATTGCTGGCGAACCACAGGCGCTGTTGCTCGATACGCGGGTTCACGCCCAGGCCTTCCTGCAGCTGGAAACCCTGGCGCATGCGTTCCCAGATGTCCTGGGGAACCTGTGGGCTGGGCTTCTCGTTCAGCCAGATCGGCTTCTGCTTGGCTCGCGCAGCGATGTTCGGCGTATGGGTCGCTTCAGTCTGCGGAGCATGGCTGGAACAGCCCGCCAGCGTGGCGGACACAGCCACCGCGATGGCTTGCGCCAGGCGGGTCAATGCGTCTGAATTGACGGACTTACGTATGGATGACGACATTGGCTGGAAGTAAGTTCCGGGCAAAAATGTCGGGCGATTCTAGAAAGCGCACCCCTTGCGGTCAACCATTCAGAATTTTTGTACCAGCAAGGGAGTCACTTAGAACGTATCTTTCCATGCCCGCAGGGCAGCAAAAACCTCACTCGGCGCCCGGTTTTGAGCGCCTGCCCGTTCGTCCACTTTTTGTGTAACTAATGTTTCAGTGGTGCGCAAAAACGGATTGGTGAGTTTTTCAAGGGCCAGGGTCGAGGGAAGGGTCATGACGCCGTTTTGCCGTTGCAGGGTGACCTTTTCCAGACGGGCGGCGATGTCCGGGTTGGTCGGTTCGACCGCTGCGGCGAACTTGAGATTGCTCAGGGTGTATTCATGGGTGCAATAGACCAGCGTATCTTCCGGTAAAGCGGCAAGGCGGCTGAGCGAGTGGTGCATTTGCTCCGGCGTGCCTTCGAACAAGCGGCCGCAACCGGCAGCGAACAGGGTGTCGCCGCAGAACAGCAGACCATGGTGGTAATAGGCAATATGTCCCAAGGTGTGACCAGGCACCGCGTAGACATCGAAGTCCCAGCCGAGCACGCTGACGCTGTCATTGTCCTTGAGGGCTACATCCCGCGCCGGGATGGTTTCGCTTGCCGGACCATAAACGGTCGCGCCGCTGGCCTGCTTCAGGCGTTCGACGCCACCGACATGATCATGATGATGGTGGGTGATCAGGATATCGCTCAACACCCAGCCCGGATGGGCGTCGAGCCACGTCTGCACGGGCGCGGCATCGCCCGGATCGACCACAGCGCAGCGCTGGGTGCGGTGATCCTGTAACAACCAGATGTAGTTATCGGTGAACGCGGGCAGGGCACTGATCTGTATCATCGTCGGAATTCGCCAAGCGGAAAACATTGGCGCATCTTAGTAGTTCCTGGCGCGTTGGAGAATGACATGACCGATAAAGCGTTCGCTCAGGCCGATCCCGACTGGCTGGCGTTGATCAGCGCCGCCCGTGAATGGCTGTCCGGTCCGATCGGGCAGTTTCTGCTGGATGAAGAGCGGCGCATGCTCGAAGACGAGTTGGGGCGGTTCTTCGGCGGCTATCTGGTGCATTACGGCCCGTCGGCCGAGGCCCCACCGTCTGCGCCACAGGTGCAGCGCAACGTGCGCCTCGGTGCGCCGCTGCCCGGTGTCGAGATCGTCTGCGAAGAGCAGGCGTGGCCGTTGAGCGAGCACGCCGCCGATGTGGTAGTCATGCAGCACGGTCTGGACTTCTGTCTGTCGCCTCATGGTTTGCTGCGCGAAGCGGCAAGCAGCGTGCGCCCCGGCGGGCATTTGCTGATCATCGGGATCAACCCCTGGAGCACCTGGGGCTTGCGCCATGTGTTCGCCCATGACGCCCTGCGCCAGGCCCGTTGCATCTCGCCGTCGCGGGTCGCCGACTGGCTCAATCTGCTGGGCTTTGCGCTGGAGAAACGCCGCTTCGGGTGCTATCGTCCGCCGCTCGCGTCGCCCAAGTGGCAGGCCCGTCTGGCTGGCTGGGAACGCAAGGCCGGTGACTGGCAGTTGTCGGGTGGCGGCTTCTATTTATTGGTGGCGCGCAAGATTGTGGTCGGGCTGCGGCCGCTGCGTCAGGAACGTCGCGAGCCGATGGGCAAGCTGATTCCGCTGCCGATGGCCAAGGTCAATCGCCGCCGTATCGAACCGTAAACCTTCTTTTATTTGTGGCCGGGTTTTCCCCGGCCTCGGTCATTGTCGATCCGTGATCGGCAAGACAGGCATTTTTCTGGATAGATAGGCATGAGCGAAAGCGTTGAAAGCGTCGACACCGTAGAACTGTTCACCGACGGCGCCTGCAAGGGCAACCCCGGCCCGGGCGGCTGGGGCGCCTTGCTGGTGTGCAAGGGCGTCGAAAAGGAACTGTGGGGCGGCGAGGCCAACACCACCAACAACCGCATGGAGCTGCTCGGCGCTATCCGTGGGCTTGAAGCGCTCAAGCGCCCGTGCGAAGTGCTGTTGGTGACCGACTCACAGTACGTGATGAAGGGCATCAACGAGTGGATGGCCAACTGGAAGAAGCGCGGCTGGAAAACCGCTGCGAAGGAGCCAGTAAAGAATGCTGATCTGTGGAAAGAACTGGACGAGCAGGTCAACCGCCACAAGGTCACCTGGAAATGGGTGCGCGGGCACATTGGTCACCAGGGCAACGAACGGGCTGACCAATTGGCCAACCGTGGCGTGGATGAGGTGCGCGGTTACAAGCAGACCTGAGTCGTTCCTGACGTACTGCGGTGCGGCCATTCGCGAGCAGGCTCGCTCCCACAGGGGCTTTGTGCACCACACAGATCCAATGTGGGAGCGAGCCTGCTCGCGAAGAACGATAACGCGGACTCACAGAATCAAAATAGCTTCAGCCAACTGCAGATCACCATAATCACGATCCTCCAGTACCTGGCGAATCCGCAAAAACGCCGCCTCCATTCGCACCCCGCGAATCTCGCCGCCACTGGCGACAAATGCCGCCGCATCATCCTTCGCTGCCAGCACAACCTTGTCGTCCTTGAACGACCCACTCGTACCTTTGCTTGAGCTTAAAATCAGGCTCATGGTGATGTCGGTGCTGATGACGAAGCTAGTGGCATGCGCTTGCGCAACCGGCAAACCAATACCGAGCAATAGAACCAGTGCAGTCTTCATGGTGCGTTCAAACCCTTGGTAAACAAGGCGCGCACGCTAACAAGCGGTTTCCCGGCAGACTTTATGAACATTGCTAATGATTGTTAAAAACTGCATGAGCGCCGATCACTCGGGGGCGCGCGACTCACGCCGAGAGCGTGTTAACATTCGCGCTTTTGCACGATTGACCCGTTGAGAGCTGAGCACTGATGGCCACCAGATCCGTTGTACTCGATACCGAAACCACCGGCATGCCGGTGACCGATGGTCACCGGATTATCGAAATCGGTTGTGTCGAACTGATCGGTCGGCGCCTGACAGGCCGGCACTTTCACGTGTACCTGCAACCGGATCGCGAGAGTGATGAAGGCGCCATCGGCGTCCACGGCATCACCAACGAATTCCTCGTGGGCAAGCCACGCTTTGCCGAAGTCGCCGATGAGTTCTTCGAGTTCATCAAGGGCGCACAGCTGATCATCCATAACGCGGCGTTCGACGTTGGCTTCATCAACAACGAATTCGCCTTGATGGGGCAGCACGATCGCGCCGACATCACCCAGCACTGCTCGATCCTCGACACCCTGATGATGGCCCGGGAGCGTCACCCGGGGCAGCGCAACAGCCTTGATGCGTTGTGCAAACGTTATGGCGTCGACAACTCCGGCCGTGAACTGCACGGCGCCTTGCTCGACTCCGAGATTCTCGCTGACGTCTACCTGACCATGACCGGTGGCCAGACCAGCCTGTCGCTGGCCGGTAATGCTTCGGACGGTAATGGCACGGGCGACGGCGCGGACAATTCCGCCACGGAGATCCGTCGCCTGCCGGCTGATCGCCAGCCCGCGCGGATCATTCGTGCGACTGAAGATGAACTGGCAGCCCATCAAGTGCGACTGGAGATTATTGCCAAATCCGCTGGCGGGCCGGCGATGTGGACGCAGATCGCCGAGGCTGACGCCCAGGCTTGAAGATCAAAAGATCGCAGCCTGCGGCAGCTCCTTGTATCTCGACTATCGCTCCATCAGGAGCGATAGTTCTCGACTGATCATCGAGGGAGGGATTTGGAAGCCGTGCAGCTCCTTAGGCTTTTTGCCTGTGATGTAGATCGTGCTCCAGCCC
>NZ_FYDT01000044.1:47451-51719 GCF_900187585.1 Pseudomonas sp. Irchel 3E19 | reverse complement strand
CCTTCGCTCCGGAATCGATCCGGGCGCAGCGCCTACGGTTTGCTTCGCTGCACCTCCTCTCGCTGTGTTTGGCTGCGCCAAACGGTCGCTGCGCTCCCACCCCCGGATCAATCCCTCCACTCAGCCTTCCGACGTCGCCCATGGATCAAGATCAAGAGCGGCAGCCGAGCTTGCGCTCATCCTTTGAGTGGGGCGGCATGCGCCGCGTGCGGGTGGTACATATCATCCCTGTAGGAGCTGCCGAAGGCTGCGATCTTTTGATCTTGCTGTTTCTTGTTGTGGGAGCGAGCCTGCTCGCGAAGGCGCCCTGACAGCCGACCAATCTCTAACAGAATGCACTCAATCCATTGTGGGAGCTGGCTTGCCAGCGATGGCGGCCTGACAGCCGATCAATCCCATACTGATGCACCCGGTCCAAATGTGGGAGCGAGCTTGCTCGCGAAAGCGGTCTGACAGACACCACCAAAAGAACAGGGCATTTGCGGATTTTTCTGTTAGTAAACGCAATCCTGCAAGCATGTTTAAATCACACAACCCGTTACGCCATCGGGCCTACAACACCTTGCGCCGTTACCTACGCGTACGCCAGAATCCGCCGGCTTACACAACCATGGCGCGGGCTATATCGTTTGCCTGCCACTGCCCATCAGTGGTCGGGTTTAGTAGCCCGTATGGTTTTAGTAAGTGCATAGGTCCCATTAAGTCAGGCGTATTTGCCTGCACTCAATGGTGGCTGTGCTCAGGGCGCTTTCGAGCGCGCCGGTCTTGCTAATTCCTCCGGTCTACTAACCTGCGCACAGCCGCCACCCTTCTTTTAGTAGAGAACGGTCGCGGCCCTTGATCAGGAATTAGATATTTATGTTCAAAGCCACGCCAAACCCTCCGGGCATCGACCCAACCCCTCACGACCCAGCGCTTGAGTCTCAAAAGACAAAAGAAGCGACGGATCGCGCCCTCGACTACTACCTCCGACCCGAAGCCCTGGGTGCTCCGCCAAGCTCGCCCAAGTTTCGCCCCGTCTTTCTCGTCGACCCCACACTGGATGACGAAACCCTGCTCGTCGAAGCCTGCGAGTCGCTGTCTTACGCCCATGCCATGGCCGGTAACATCGCTCACTCAATCGGCGGCCCGGAACGCAAACCACTGCTGGCGCTGCAACAGGTGATCATGCTCAACGAACTGTTGGTCAATCGACTGCTGGATAAGCTGAAGTTGCCTCAGTAATTTCGCTGGCTGTTATGGCCTCATCGCGAGCAGGCTCACTCCTACAAGGGATTGTCGTTGGACACAAATCTGTGATCCCACTACGTTCCAAAGTGGGAGCGAGCCTGCTCGCGAAAGCGCTCTGCCAAGCACTATCACTTTCAGACAAGCAACAAAAAACCCGGAAGCTTTCGCCGTCCGGGCTTTGAAGATCAAAAGATCGCAGCCTGCGGCAGCTCCTACATCGGATCCGTGTAGGAGCTGCCGAAGGCTGCGATCTTTTGCTTTTAGCGGTTAAACCGCTCCACCAACGAGTACTGCGTATTCGCCGTCTTGGTCAGCTCTTCACTCAGCAACGCCGAGTTTTGCGCCTGTTCCGACGTCTGATCCGCCAGTTCCGAAATATTGCTGATGTTGCGGCTGATCTCTTCAGCCACTGCACTTTGCTCTTCGGTCGCGGCGGCGATCTGCGTGGTCATGTCGGTGATGTTGGCCACCGCTTCGCTGATTCCGACCAACGCCTGATCCGCTTCCAGCACTCGTGCCACACCTTCTTCGGCCTGGCGATGCCCGGCTTCCATGGTTTGCACGGCACTCGAAGCCGTCTGCTGCAGCTTGGCGATCAGGGCGTGAATCTGCCCGGTCGATTCGCTGGTGCGTTGCGCCAGTTGGCGAACTTCATCGGCCACTACCGCGAAACCACGGCCCATCTCACCGGCACGTGCGGCTTCGATCGCAGCGTTCAGTGCCAGGAGGTTGGTCTGATCGGCAATGCCTTTGATCACGTCAACCACGCCGCCGATTTCGTCGCTGTCCTTGGCCAGTTGAGTGACGGTCAGGCCGGTTTCACCCACGACGACGGACAGACGCTGAATGGCTTCGCGGGTTTCGCCGGCGATGTCACGACCGCGACCGGTCAGGCGATTGGCTTCCTGAGTCGCGTCGGCGGTGCGCTGCACGTGGCTGGCGACTTCCTGAGTCGTCGCGGCCATCTGGTTGACGGCGGTGGCGACCTGTTCGGTTTCCACCCGCTGACGTTCCAGGCCGGTCGAGCTGCTGTGTGCCAGTCGGTCGGACTGCTTGGCCTGATCGGTCAAGTGTTCGGCAGTGTCCTGCAGACGGGTCAGGCAGGTTTTCAGACGGGCTTCCTGACTGAGGATCGACATTTCCAGACGTGCTTGCGCGCCACGGCTGTCGGTGTACATCTGCGCGATCAGCGGGTCGGACGTGGTCTGTTCGGCCAGACGCAGCAGGCGCTTGAGCCCGCGTTGCTGCCATTGCAGGCCCAGCAGGCCCAGTGGCACCGACAAACCGGCTGCCAGGGCAAAGCCCCACTGCGAGTTCAGGGTCGCGCCGATCACGAAGCTCAACTGGCTGACCAGAATGAACGGCAGCCAGTCTTGCAAAACCGGCAGCCATTTGTCGCTGGAAGGGATTGCCGACTTGCCTTGGTTGATGCGTTGGTAGAGCGCTTCGGCACGGCGGATCTGTTCGGCGGTGGGTTTGATCCGCACCGACTCGTAACCGACCACCTGATTGCCTTCAAACACCGGTGTTACATAGGCGTTAACCCAGTAATGATCACCGGTCTTGCAGCGATTCTTGACAATGCCCATCCATGGCAAGCCTTGTTTCAGTGTGCCCCACATGTGCGAAAACACCGCCGCCGGGACGTCGGGGTGACGGACCAGGTTGTGCGGCG
Organism: Pseudomonas sp. Irchel 3E19; assembly: GCF_900187585.1. Taxonomy (NCBI): domain Bacteria; kingdom Pseudomonadati; phylum Pseudomonadota; class Gammaproteobacteria; order Pseudomonadales; family Pseudomonadaceae; genus Pseudomonas; species Pseudomonas sp. Irchel 3E19. The sequence goes on along the minus strand of NZ_FYDT01000044.1, from coordinate 48,814 downwards.
CACGGATCAGTTCCTCACGCGAAAACCCACTGATTTCAACGAAAGCGTCGTTGCAGTAGGTGATCACGCCTTTGGCATCAGTTGTGGAAATCAACCGCTGCTGAGCCGGGAACGTCCGTTCGCGTTGTGTAATGGGCTGGTTATTACGCATGGTTTTTCAATCCGCAAGGCTTTGAAAGGTTGTCGGCGATGTCAGCTTTTTATTGAATTTTTCTTTCGGTAATCAGCACGGCGTCGCAAAACGGGCCTTGCTTCAACCGGCCAGCATTGGATAAGTGAACAGGCCGAAATGCAGCAGGTTCAGCCCGAAGTGTGTGGCGATCGCCGCACCGAGTCCGCCAAAACGGTAGGCCAGACCATAGCCGACCCCCGCCAGCCCTGCCAGCAACACCCAGGTCCAGCCCGCACCCACATGGGCCAGTGCGAACAGCGATGAGGCCAGTAACAGGGCGAGGTTGTCGCCATATGGCAGCGAGGGCAGTGGCGTACACCGTCAAACGCAGTGAACGGCGCATGACAATCCACGGACAGATCAGCAACAGCCAGAAGCCGATCAGCGGTTTGTCTTGATTGAGGTACATCGAGAACGGCACGGCGTTGTCGGTAAAACGTTGCGGATCGATGGCGCGACCGTTGTAGAAAACCGGCAGCCAGTGCAGCGCCAGGGCCAAAGCCAGAACGATGAACAGGCCGTGACCGAGATAGCGCGCAAACGGAACGTGTTGCTGGCGTACGGCGAATCCGGCGATCAATAGCAGCCCGCCGGAAGTCAGTGCGAGCCAGCCGAGTTGGCCGTAGCTCAGCGCCAATCCGTAACCGAGGGTGAGAAGTGCCAGATAGAGCCATGGCAAAGCCTTCATCGAAAATCTTTGTGCAAATTTTGTGGAAGGGCTTTCTACACGGCTGGGGGCTTGGGGACAAGTTAAGGTGAGGTGAGAATCCGGGACAACACTGAAACCTGTGACCCAACACAAACCCCAATGTGGGAGCGGGCTTGCTCGCGAAGGCGGTGGGTCAGGCAATGAATGTGTCGACTGATACACCGCTTTCGCGAGCAAGCCCGCTCCCACAGTGGATTTGTCTTCCACCGGGGGGCAGAGGGTTCAGACAGGTGAAAGTGTGGCGAGAATCCGGGACAACACTGAAACCTGTGACCCAACACAAACCCCAATGTGGGAGCGGGCTTGCTCGCGAAGTCGGTGGATCAGGCAATGAAAGTGTCGACTGATACAACGTTTTCGCGAGCAAGCCCGCTCCCACAGTGGATTTGTCTTCCACCGGGGGGCAGAGGGTTCAGACAGGTGAAAGTGTGGCGAGAATCCGGGACAACACTGAAACCTGTGACCCAACACAAACCCCAATG
>NZ_FYDT01000044.1:18562-47442 GCF_900187585.1 Pseudomonas sp. Irchel 3E19 | reverse complement strand
TTTTCGCGAGCAAGCCCGCTCCCACAGTGGATTTGTCTTCCACCGGGGGGCAGAGGGTTCAGACAGGTGAAAGTGTGGCGAGAATCCGGGACAACACTGAAACCTGTGACCCAACACAAACCCCAATGTGGGAGCGGGCTTGCTCGCGAAGGCGGTGGGTCAGGCAATGAATGTGTCGACTGATCCACCGCTTTCGCGAGCAAGCCCGCTCCCACAGGGGATTTGTATTCCACCGGGGGGCAGAGGGTTCAGACAGGTGAAAGTGTGGCGAGAATCCGGGACAACACTGAAACCTGTGACCCAACACAAATCCCAATGTGGGAGCGGGCTTGCTCGCGAAGTCGGTGGATCAGGCAATGAAAGTGTCGACTGATACAACGTTTTCGCGAGCAAGCCCGCTCCCACAGTGGATTTGTCTTCCACCGGGGGGCAGAGGGTTCAGACAGGTGAAAGTGTGGCGAGAATCCGGGACAACACTGAAACCTGTGACCCAACACAAATCCCAATGTGGGAGCGGGCTTGCTCGCGAAGGCGGTGGGTCAGGCAATGAATGTGTCGACTGATCCACCGCTTTCGCGAGCAAGCCCGCTCCCACAGGGGATTTGTATTCCACCGGGGGGTAGAGAAATCAGCGCAGGTTGAGCTTTGCGGCGGCGCGCTCAGTGATTTCCGTGCGCAGTTTTAACGACGGAGCGGCGCGCAACCGCGCCTTGTCGACGATTGAGCCAGGCGCTGTGTCCGGAGAACCGGAGTTGAACGGCGGTGCTGGCGCATACTCAAGTTGTAGTTGCACCAGTCGCGCCGTGTCGGCATCAACCAACTCAGCCGCCAGCACCAAGGCAAAATCGATCCCGGCGGTAATCCCGCCACCGGTAAACAGATTGCCGTCACGCACCACTCGATCCTTCACCGCAATCGCGCCCAGCGTCGGCAGCAGATCGTGATACGCCCAGTGCGTCGTTGCGCGTTTGCCTTGCAGCAGACCCGCCGCGCCAAGCACCAGCGAACCGGTGCACACCGACGTCACGTAACGCGCCTGCGCCGCCTGTCGTTTGATGAAATCCAGCGTCTGCTCGTCTTCCATCAACGGCCCGACACCGCCGCCACCCGGCACACAGATCACATCCAGATCGGGGCAGTCCTCGAACGTGGTGGTCGGTTTCAGCAGCAGGCCGGTGCTGGCGGTGACCGGCATCAGATCCTTCCAGATCAGATGCACTTTTACGTCCGGCAGCGAAGCCAGCACGTCGTAAGGGCCAGTCAGGTCGAGTTGCTGAACCTGCGGGAACAACAGAAAACCGATCTGCAGCGTCATCGTTTTTGCTCCATTAAAAGGGGTGGACGGCTTCACTCTAGGCGCGTAGGTTCTGGCGCATACGCCAATAACCCCACGAATTACGCCAAATGCCCAAAGCCATTCATGTACTCGCGTTTGCCAACATGCAGATACTCGATGTCACAGGCCCGTTGCAGGTGTTCGCCTCGGCCAACGACCTCGCGCGTCAACGCGGCTTGCCCGTGCCTTATGCGCCGTCGGTGATCGCCAGCGAGGGCGGGGCGGTGATGTCCTCGGCAGGCTTGGCGGTATTGGCTGAACCGCTACCGCTGGAGCCCAGTGACACGCTGATCATCGCCGGTGGCTGGGGCATTTATCCGGCGGCGGAAGATGTGCCGCTGGTGGATTGGGTGCGTAAACACGCGGCGAAATGTCGGCGCGTAGCCTCGGTGTGCACCGGGGCATTTTTGCTCGCGGCCAGTGGCTGGCTCGACGGTCGTCGCGTGGTCACCCACTGGACCCGTTGTGAACAATTGGCGCAGCAGCACCCGAAACTGCAAGTCGAGGCCAATCCGATCTTCATCAACGACGGTCCGGTCTGGACCTCCGCGGGAGTCACCGCCGGCATCGATCTGGCGCTGGCGATGGTGGAGGAAGATCTCGGTCGCGACATCGCGCTGGACGTCGCCCGGCATCTGGTGGTCTTCCTCAAACGCCCGGGCGGGCAGTCGCAATTCAGCGTGACGCTATCGCTGCAAAATCAGGGCAATCGTTTTGACGACCTGCATGCGTGGATCGCCGAAAACCTGACCTGCGACCTCGGCGTGCCGACGTTGGCCGAACAAGCCGGCATGAGCGAACGCAGCTTTGTCCGTCATTACCGCGCCGACACCGGCCAGACCCCGGCGCGGGCGATTGAGTTGATTCGCGTTGAGACCGCCCGCCGGTTATTGAGCGACACCGGCCTGCCAGTCAAACGCATCGCGGCCAATTGCGGGTTTGGCAGTGAAGAGACATTGCGTCGTAGTTTTCTGCGGGCTATCGGTGTGACGCCGCAGGCGTATCGGGAGCGGTTTTCGGTCAGCGCTGCAACAGATCAGTAATGCCTTGAATAACTTTACCGAAAGAACAAACCGTTCTTCGTTTGAGATTACGGTTTCTTTTGTTCAGGTGTGGACGTGCCGTACACGTCATATGACATGATGTTTATGTATTTCTTCTCTATTTGATATTTTGTGTTTTTTATTCTTATCAATGTTGCATCCTCGCCTTTCCAGAGTATCCATGGGTTTATAAGTAAGCACGATTTCTTGTTTATACGCTTTATTTTTGATTGGTCGATCGATCGGAAGTAATCGCATAGTTCATCGGTGAGAACTATTTCATTCGCTTGAAAGCTTCCCAGGCCAAGTGTGCGCATTATGCCCTTCGGAATGGCTGCTGTGCTTTGGGTTGCAATGAGTATGGCTGTTAATAGTGAAAAAGCGATTAGCAAGGTGTTAGTGGCATTTGCTCTTTTTAGTGAGGCAATGAATATGTTTGCGAAGAGCACGAATGTGAAACTTGCAAAAACAATAATTCGGGTGGTGGGTTCTTTGAAGCTTGAGTCGGGAATGTCTTCTACGCCATGTAATACAAGAGTCACTAGCGTATAAGTACATACGCTCATGATGAGCGCGTTGATTGCTAAGGCGGTTGCGTGTTTTTTCAGTTTCTCATTGTTTGCAAACATGGAAATCGGCCAAAGCAATAATATACATATGATGAATATTAGTGAGTATTCTCTGATGCTCTCAAATAAAAGCACGCACAGGAACAGGACGATAAGTAAAAATAGAGCAATGCCTTGGCGGTGCAGAATATACTTGAAGCGCAGAGATTGGTCTTCGCCGAAATCTTCGACCAGATCTCTCCATATGAAAGATGGGAAGATGAAAAGACCAGCCATGGTCAGGGAAAAGATTATTCCAATAATAAGCGCTGAGAATATCAGCATTATCGAGTCTGTCAGTGATATTCGTGGAGTGTAGTTAATGTGCGAGAAATATAGAAAGAAGATGCCAAGGCCTGCGCTGATGCTTATGGCGTAATATGCTTTTCGCGTATTTTCCGAGAAGATGGAATGAGCAAAGCGGCGGGCTTGAAATTTAAATATTGCAAAAGGATCAGTGGTTGCGGTTTCTGATGTTGTGATGTCTGCTGTCATGTTTTTGCTTCGGCTTAGTATGCTGCGCGCAAAGTGCATTAGATTAAGGGCATGCAAGAGTATCGAGCGCAACAGCTTGGTGTTAATTGGTTTCGGCTTCCGCCACCTGATTGAAATACTTGCTGCGATCCGGAGTAAACGTCACCACCATCTTCGTCCGCGAACACGTCAACGAACGCTCGGCGCTTAAATCGATATCCAGATCTTCCCCGCGCAACCCTTGCCACTGCGCAAGGTATTTCAGCGAGCCGTATTTTTCGTTCTTCTTCAGGCTGCGGCTCACACCACCTTTCCAGCCGAGCACCGGTAATTCGCCAGAGAGGCATTTCAGGGCGAGGTCGGGGAAGCGGACGGCGCGCTGGCGGCCGATTTCCCAGCATTTGATCAGGCCTTTGTCGGTGCCTTCCCAGAGTTGGGTGCGGGTCAGGCCGGTGCGCAGGGGAGAGTCGATGGTACGCTGGACGTGCTGGGACATTCTGGTTCCTTGAATTCGGGTTTTGTTGGACAGCTCCGCTGTGCCCGTTGCGGTGGATGGTAGGGGCGGATGTAAGCGCTGGCAACAAGGTATTTCGGGGTGTAAGCGCAAGTTGCGGGGAAAGGATGGATCAATCTTTGTTGGGGATTTGTAGTCCCTCGCCGGAGGGACTGGGTTTCTAGGCTTCAGGTCTAGGCTTGCGTCCTACATTCAGCATTTTGTGAGGGATATTTCCGACAGTCTCCGCTGACTTTACGGCTGCCACTCACTCTTTTCCCCACTCAATCGCCGATCGAGAAAACTCGCCGCACTGATCAACGCCAGATGCGTCAATGCCTGCGGCGTGTTGCCCAAATGCCGCCCGTGGCTGTCGAACTCCTCGGCGTACAGCCCCAGCGGGTTGGCGTAGCGCAGCAACTGTTCAAACTCCAGATGGGCCTTTTCCACTTGCCCGGCCCGGGCCAGACATTCGACGTACCAGAACGAGCACGCGGCAAACGCGCCTTCGGTGCCGGTCAAGCCGTCGATGTTGGCGTCATCGTTGCGATAGCGATAAACCATGCCGTCACGCACCAGCGTCTTTTCGATGGCCTCAAGTGTCGACAGCCAGCGTGGGTCCTTGGCGCTGACGAAGCGCACCAGCGGCATCAACAGCATCGAGCCGTCCAGTGCTGTGCCGCCCTTGTATTGGACGAAATGCCCGCGCTCCTCATCCCAGAAGTTGTCCCAGATGTCGGCGTAGATCGCTTGACGGGTCTGGTCCCACTGGGCGAACGGTGCCGGTAACGAGCGTTTTGAGGCCAGACGGATTGCCCGGTCCAGCGCCACCCAGCACATCAGGCGCGAATGCAGAAAGTGATGCTGCTCCCCGCGCATTTCCCAAATGCCGACATCCGTGGTCTGCCAGGTCTCACACACCTGATCGACCACTTCGCGCACGTGTTTCCAACCTTCGTGGGAAATCGCGTCGCCGTACTTGTTGACCAGATACACCGCGTCCATCAGTTCGCCGAAGATATCCAGCTGAATCTGGTCATAGGCGCCATTGCCGATGCGCACCGGTTTTGCGCCGCCGTGGCCGGATAAGTTGGCAAGTTCGGTTTCCGGCAGTTCCTGACGCCCGTCGATGGCATACAGAATGTTCAGTTTCATCGGCTGGCCATGGCAGTCGCTGACCCGCCCGCGCAGCCAGCGCATGTAATCGTTGGCTTCGCTGACAAAACCCAGGCGCATGAACGCGTAGACCGTGAACGAGGCATCGCGGATCCAGGTGTAGCGATAATCCCAGTTACGCTCGCCGCCCGGTGTTTCCGGCAGGCCGAAGGTCGCAGCGGCGAGAATCGCGCCGTGTTTGCGTGAGGTCAGGAGTTTCAGTGCGAGCGCCGAGCGGTTGACCATTTCACGCCAGCGTCCGCGGTAGATCGACTGACCGATCCAGTCGCGCCAGAATTTCAGCGTGCGCTCCATGCAGAACGCGCCGGCGCCTTCGGCAAAACGCGGATCGTCGGTGGCACCGAGCATGAAAGCGGCCGTCTGATCCTGCTTCAGCGTGAAGTGAGCGACGGCGGCTTGGGCGTCAATCTGCATCGATTGGTCTGAGGCCAGACGCAACGTCGGTTGCCCGGAGGCACTGAACACCACGTCCTTCTGATCGTTCTGCGCTTGAGTGTCGGCGCGGGCATAGTCGTGGCGCACGGCGCAGCGCATGTTAAAGGTCGCCTCGCCGTTGACCACCCGTACCCGGCGCATCAGCAAAGGCAGATCATCTTTGCTGTCACCCACCGGCAGCATGTCGGTGATTTCCACCACGGCATATTCACTGAGCCAGCGGGTTTGCAGGACGTTGGTGTCGGGCAGGTAAATCTGCTCGCGGCGGGCATCGGGCAAGTCCGGCGCCAGTTGGAAAATCCCGGCGTCGGGCGAGTCCAGCAGCGAACAGAATATCGACGGGCTGTCGAACTCCGGCCAGCAGAAAAAATCCACGCTGCCCTTGTCGTTGACCAGTGCCGCACTGCGCATGTCGCCGATGATGCCGTGGGCGTCGATCGGGCTTTGTCGTTCTGGATGTTGCTCAGCCATTGCCGCGAAACTCCGGATAGAGGCTCATGCCGCCGTCGATGAACAGGGTGGTGCCGACGATGTAATCGGCGGCGTCGGAGGCGAGGAAGACCACCGCGTTGGCGATGTCTTCAACATCGCCGATACGCCCGTAGGGGATCAGGTCGAGGAGTTTTTCGCCGGCCGCGCCTTCGGTGGCGTCTTTATTGATCGCTGTACGAATCGCCCCCGGCGCGATGCCATTGATGCGAATGCGCTGATGGCTGACTTCCTGCGCCAGGGTCTGCATCAATTGATCGACGCCACCCTTGGACGCCGCGTAATTGACGTGCCCGGCCCACGGAATGCGTTGGTGCACAGAACTCATGTGAATGATCTTGCCGGCGGCGCGGGACACGCCTTCGCGAACGCCCTGGCGATTGAAAATCCTTAACGCGGCGCGGGCGCAGAGGAACTGGCCGGTGAGGTTGACGCCGATCACCGCGTTCCAGTCGTCCAGCGTCATGTCCACTGCAGCGCAGTCTTTTTGCAGACCGGAATTGGCCACCAGAATGTCCAGCGAACCGAAGGCCTCGAGGGTCTCGGTGAACAGCCGTTCGACCTGGTCTTCTTTCGACACATCGGCACCGATGGCCAAGGCCTGGCCGCCGTCGGCGATGATCTGCCGGGCGAGTGCTTCGGCCGGTTCCGCCTGACGGTTGTAGTTGATGATCACGGCGGCACCTGCAGCGGCCAGGGCTTTGGCGGCGGCGTGGCCGATGCCGGAGCTGGCGCCGGTGACTAATGCAACTTGTCTGGCTAGGGAGATCTGCATGCAAAATCGCGCCTTGAGTGAGGGCCTATTTAGCTGACTGGTCGCAAGCCGAGAGAGTTCAGTAGCAAAAATCAAAAGATCGCAGCGTGCCGCAGCTCCTACCGTTGGCCGCATTCCTCTGTAGGAGCTGCGGCACGCTGCGATCTTTTGATCTTCAAGGCCTTCACATTCCACCAACAATTGCGCACTTCCCCGGCACCTTGCCCTGTGGCAACTTGGCCGCCCTTGAAGAGGCTGTGACCGATGGCAAACCCCTACCGCGAGTTGTTCAACGCCCCCGGCGCCCGGAATTTTGTGCTGGCGGGAATGATCGCGCGCATGCCGATTTCCATGACCGGGATTGGCGTGATCACCATGCTTTCGCAGCTGTACGGCGGGTACGCGTTGGCCGGTGCGGTGGCGGCGACGTTTGCCTTGGCCACGGCGTTTTGCGCACCGCAGGTGTCGCGCCTGGTTGACCGTTTCGGCCAGGGTAAAGTGCTGCCTGTTTCGGCGTTGCTCGGTGGCGGGGCGTTGCTGATGTTGCTGCTGTGCACGCGGTTGCAGGCGCCGACCTGGACGCTGTTTATCTTCGCCGCGCTGGCCGGTTGCATGCCGAGCATGTCGGCGATGGTGCGCGCGCGCTGGACCGAAATCTATCGTGGCCAGCCGCAATTGCAGACGGCGTATGCGCTGGAATCGGTGCTTGATGAAGTGTGTTTCATCGTTGGCCCGCCGCTGTCGGTGGGGTTGTGCGTGGCAGTGTTTCCCGAAGCCGGGCCGCTGGCGGCGTTATTGGCGCTGGCGATAGGTGTCACGGCGTTCGTAGTCCAGCGCAGCACCGAGCCGGCGGTGCATCCACAGGAGTCGCATCATCAGGGTTCAATCATTGCGTCGACGGATATTCAGCTACTACTGGCGCTGATGATTGCCATGGGCATCATCGTCGGTGTGATTGATGTGGTCAGCGTTGCGTTTGCCCAGCAGCAAGGACAGCCAGCGGCGGCGAGCATCGTCTTGTCGGTTTACGCCATCGGCTCGTGCCTGGCGGGTATCGCCTTCGGCGCCATGCGCTCGAAACTGCCGTTGCCCCGCCTGTTTTTGTACGGTGGCGTGGCGACGGCGGTAACGACATTGCCGCTACTGCTGGCGAGCAATATTTTGGGCTTGTCGCTGGCGGTGTTTATCGCCGGGCTGTTCTTCGCGCCGACGCTGATTGTCGCGATGGCGTTGATCGAGCGCATCGTACCGCCGGCCAAACTCACCGAAGGGCTGACCTGGCTGGTGACCGGCTTGAGTATTGGCGTGGCGGTGGGCGCCGCCGGTTCCGGGTGGCTGGTAGACGCCTTCGGTGCGCGTAGCGGATTCTGGCTGGCGATTGCCGCTGGCGCGGTGGTACTGGGCTCGGCTGTGCAGAGTTTCCGTCATCTGAAATGAGATTGTGATTGTGGGAGCGAGCAGGCTCGCACCCACAGGATTTGCAGTGTTACCAGCCCCGTCCCGAATTCACCCAGAAATTCACCGACAACGAGGTCGACACCGATTCCACCTGATGGACCCCGCCCTCCGGCAAACACAGCAAGTCCCCAGCCTTCAGCGTCACCCGCAGAAACGTCACGAAATGCACCAGCGATTCTTCGCGGCTAAGCTTGAACAGCGGCCAGTCGTGCAACGCATTGCTGATCATCACGGGCCCGCCGTGGGGCAGACAACGGCTTCTGAACTCAGTTACTCACAGTTCATCGCGGGCACGACGTTGAACTGGGTCGGCAGGCTGGCGGTGAGCTTTTCGCTGAAGCGTGGCGGTGTCGGGTAGCGTTTGTTCATGTCGACCTTTTCCGCCGCTGCGCCGCCACCGTTGCGCGCGTGGTCAATGATCTGCGGCAGCAGCGTTGCCAGGCCCATGTTGCCGCCGATTTTCAGGCGACCGCTGGCGAACAGTTCCTCGACGTTGGCCATGCCGGTCATGATCCCGAGAAAGTCCTGTTGCGCGATTTCGATGGTCACGTCTGGACTGGCGTGGCGCCCGGCCTCGGTGCGGCTGTTGGCCTTGACCGCGGACCAGTAGGCCTGTTGCGGGCCAAAGACGAATTGGAAAACACCTTCGATGCCGACGGCACCGGCGTTGGCGAACAGCTTGCCCAGAATGCTCTGCAAGTCCACGGTGAGTCCTCGTTATTGGTTTTGGTCTGAACAGTTAACGAGCGTCTGTAGGGGGGAATTAGCGCGCGGCGACTAATTTGTGTGGGCGACGATCCGTTTCTCTCTACAGACGAATTCTTTTGAGGGACGTGTGGTGACCCAGCTGACTCTGCTGTGCCTGCCTTATTCAGGTGCCAGTGCGATGGTCTATAGCCGCTGGCGGCCGAAGTTGCCGCAGTGGCTGCAACTCAAACCGGTTGAATTGCCGGGGCGTGGAGCGCGATTTGACGAGCCGCTGCAGACCGACATGCGTGCCTTGGCGATGCAATTGGCCAGGGAGTTGCTTCCGACGCTGAAAACACCTTATGCGTTGTTCGGGCATAGCCTGGGTGCGTTGCTCGCGTGTGAAATTGCCCATGCACTCCGTGCGTTGGGTTGCGCGGAGCCGGTAGCGCTCTTTGCTTCGGGCACGGCGGCGCCGACCCAACGTGCCGACTACGATCGCGGATTTGCCATCGCCAAGACCGATGCCGAGCTGATCGATCAACTGCGCACGCTCAATGGCACCAGCGAAGAAGTGCTGGCCAATGACGAGTTGATGAGCCTGACCCTGCCGATCCTGCGCGCCGATTTCCTGCTGTGCGGCAAATTCGAGCCAGTGCAGCGACCGTTGCTCAATTGCCCGGTACATGTGCTCGGCGGCAAGGCTGACCGCGCTACTACCGAGCAATTGATTGGCTGGAGCAAGGAAACCACCGGCAGCTTCTCGGTGGACATGCTCGCTGGCGGGCACTTTTTCATTCATGAGCACGAGGCAAAAGTGCTCAAGGTGATCAAGGACCAGCTCGACGTACACCATCGCCGCCACGCCGTGGCCGCCACCGCCTGACCCCAGTCATGCAGGAGCTGCGGCACGCTGCGATCTTTTGACCTTGTCTTTGAAAAGCAGAATCAAAAGATCGCAGCCTCGTTTCACTCGTCAGCTCCTACAGGGTTTTGGTTGACGGCAGAATCACCTTTTGCCTCTCGCCTGATAGTTGTTCTCAATCGCTAATTTTTCCGGTCTGCATTCGTTTTATAGGGACGACGTGCCTTTGTGCTGCCTGCCTACTGATCCGGATGCCAAGAAATGAATGCTGAAGACTCCCTGAAACTCGCTCGCCGGTTTATCGGGTTGCCCCTGGAAAAGCGCCAGATGTTCCTCGCTGCCTTGCAGAGAGAAGGGGTGGATTTTTCGCGGTTTCCGATTCCGGTCGGGGTCGAGGCCGAGGATCGGCAGGCGTTGTCTTACGCCCAGCAACGCATGTGGTTTCTCTGGCATCTGGATCCGCAGAGCGGCGCCTACAACTTGCCGGCCGCGGTGCGCCTGAGCGGGCGGCTGAATCAGCCCGCGCTGGAGCAGGCTTTCGCCAGCCTGATCGAACGCCACGAAACCCTGCGTACGGTGTTCCAGCAGCAGCCCGACGACAGCCTGCTGCAAGTGCCGCTGCAACAACCACTGGATATCCAGCGCATCGACCTCAGCGCCTTGCCGGCCGCTGAGCGCGAACTGCGCGTGGCCGCGGCGGCCGAGGAGCAATCGCTGCTGCCGTTCGACCTCGCCAACGGCCCACTGCTGCGCGTGCGTCTGCTGCATCTGGCCGAGCACGAACACGTGTTGCTGCTGACCCTGCACCACATCGTTTCCGATGGCTGGTCGATGAACGTGTTGATCGACGAATTCTGCCGCTTCTACGATGCCCACGATCAGGGGCAAGTGGCCGAGCTGCCGCCGATGCCAGTGCAGTACAGCGATTACGCACTGTGGCAGCGGCGTTGGCTGGAGGCGGGCGAGCAGCAGCGTCAACTCGATTACTGGCTGGCGCAAATGGGCGATGAGCACCCGGTGCTGGAGCTGCCGCTCGACCGGCCGCGCCCGGTATTACCGAGCAATCGCGGGCGTCGCCATGAGCACGTGGTGGACGCGGCATTGGTCGAGCAATTGCGCGGCGTGGCGCGCCAGCACGGCGTCACGTTGTTCATGCTGTTGCTCGGCACCTTCAGTATTCTGCTGCACCGTTACACCGGGCAGAACGATCTGCGCGTCGGTGTGCCGATCGCCAACCGTAACCGCCGCGAGATCGAAGGCCTGATCGGCTTCTTCGTCAACACCCAGGTGCTGCGCGTACAGCTCGACGGTCAGACGCCATTCGCGGATCTGCTCAGTGCGCTCAAGGAAACCGCGCTCGGTGCCCAGGCGCATCAGGATCTGCCGTTCGAACGGCTGGTCGAAGCGCTGAAACTGGAACGCAGCCTGAGTTACAACCCGTTGTTCCAAGTGATGTACAACCATCAGCCGGAAGTCGCTGACGTCACCACCCTCAAGGTCGGCAGCGGTCTGGAGCTCGGCGTGATCGAATGGGAAAGCCGCAGCACCCAGTTCGATCTGAGCCTGGACACCTATGAAAAGGGCGGTCAACTGCACGCCGCGTTCACCTACGCCAGTGACCTGTTCGACGGCGCAACCATCGAGCGAATGGCGCGGCACTGGACGCACCTGCTGCACAGCATCGCCAACAATCCGCAGCAGCGGGTTGGCGAGGCCGGTTTGCTGCAAGCGCAAGAGCTTGAGCAACTGACTCAGGACTGGGGGCGTCACGACACGGTCTGGCCGAGTGAGCGCCCGGCGCATGAACTGTTTGAAGCGCAGGCCGCGCAGACGCCGGATGCCATCGCGCTGATTTTCGATGGCCAGCAACTGACTTATGCGCAGCTCAACGCCCGCGCCAACCGTCTGGCCCGTACGTTGCTGGCGCAGGGCGTCGGTCCGGAAGTACTGGTCGGCGTTGCGCTTGATCGGGGGCTGGAGCTGATCGTCGCCATTCTCGCCGTGCTCAAGGCTGGCGGCGCGTATGTGCCGCTGGATCCGCAATACCCGCGCGACCGTCTGCTGTGCATGATCGAAGACAGCGCCAGTCGTTTGCTGCTGACGCAAAGCCATTTGCTCGAACGCCTGCCGGTGCCGCAGAACGTGCGCAGCCTGTGCCTCGATCAAGCCGAGACTTGGCAGTCCACCGACGAAAGCAATCCGCAACGCGCGGTGTGGGCGGATAACCTCGCTTATGTGATGTTCACTTCCGGTTCCACCGGTCGGCCTAAAGGCGTCGGCATCAGCCACGGCGCGTTGAGCAAACACGCCTTCGCCTCGCAGCATTACTACGGCTTGAGCGCTGCCGATTGCGCGCTGCAATTTGCCACGTTCAACTTCGATGCCTTCGGCGAACAACTGTTCGGTCCGCTGACCTGCGGCGCTTCGGTGGTGTTGCGTGGCAACGAGGTCTGGGACAGCGAAACCCTGTACCGCAACATCGTTGAGCAGGGCATCACGGTCATGGACTTGACCACCGCTTACTGGAACATGATTGCCAAGGAATTCGCCGCTGCCGGCCCGCGTGATTACGCCGCGCTGCGTCAGGTACACAGCGGTGGTGAAGCGATGCCGCCGGAAGGTGTGCAGGCCTGGCGTGTGGCCGGGCTGGAACACGTCAAGTTGCTCAATACCTACGGCCCGACCGAAGCCACCGTTACTGCGACCACCCTTGATTGCAGCGATTACGTGTTCGCTCGTCAGCCGTTGCCGCTGACCATGCCGATTGGTCAGCCATTGCCGGGGCGTCATGCCTACCTGCTGGATGCTGACGGTCAACCAACGCCGATTGGCGTGGTCGGCGAGTTGCTGCTTGGTGGTGAGCTATTGGCGCGCGGTTACTTCCAGCGCGCGGATTTGACCGCTGAGCGTTTTATCCCCGATCCGTTTTCCACCACGGGTGCACGTCTTTACCGCACCGGCGACCTGGCGCGTTTCAACGCCCAAGGCCAGATCGAATACGTCGGTCGCGTTGATCATCAAGTGAAAATTCGTGGCTTCCGTATCGAGTTGGGCGAAGTCGAAGCGCGTCTGCTCGAACTGGATGCCGTCAAAGAGGCCGTGGTGCTGGCGGTGCAGGGCGGCAGCAGCCTGCAGCTGGTGGCGTACGTGGTGCCGAAAGATGCCGCGTTGGTTGCGGCTTCCAGCGAAGCCCAAGGCGCCGCGCGCGAAGCGATCAAGGCGCAGCTCAAGGACAGCCTGCCCGACTACATGGTACCGACGCAGCTGTTGTTCCTCGACGCTTTGCCGCTGAGCCCCAACGGCAAACTCGATCGCAAGGCTTTACCGGCGCCGGACGCCAGCCAGATGCAGCAGGCGTTTATTGCGCCGCGCAGTGAGCTGGAGCAAAAAATCGCGGCGATCTGGCAGGACGTGCTCAAGCTTGAACAGGTCGGCCTGACCGACAACTTTTTCGAGCTGGGCGGTGACTCGATCATTTCGATTCAAGTGGTCAGCCGTTCGCGTCAGGCCGGGATTCATTTCAGCCCGCGCGACCTGTTCCAGCACCAGACCGTGCAAGGTCTGGCCAGCGTCGCCCGGCAAGGCAACGTCGCTGTGAGCATCGATCAAGGCCCGGTGATCGGCGAGTTGCCATTGCTGCCGATCCAGCAGACGTTCTTCGCCGAAGACATTCCCCAGCGTCACCACTGGAACCAGGCGGTGCTGCTGCGCAGTCATCAAGTTCTGAATGCCGAGGCGCTGTTGCAAGCGCTGAATGCCTTGCTGGTGCAGCACGATGCTTTGCGTTCGCGCTTCGTCGAAAGCGCCGAAGGCTGGCGTACAGAGGTCGCGCCAGTCGTGGCGGATCCTGAACTGTTGTGGACGGCTGACCGTCTCGACGCTGATGCTTTGCAGGCGCTGTATGCCAAGGCTCAACAAAGCCTGAACCTGCAAAACGGCCCGCTGCTGCGCGGCGTACTGGCGACCGGCGCCGATGGCAGTCAGCGTCTGTTGCTGGCCGTGCATCACCTGGCGGTGGACGGTGTTTCGTGGCGGATCCTGCTCGAAGATTTGCAACAGGCTTATCAGCAATCAGTGCAAGGCACGAGCATCAAGCTGCCGGCCAAAACCAGTTCGTACAAGGCCTGGGGCGAGCATCTGCAAGCCTATGCCGCAACTGAGACGGTGCAGGCCGAACTGAATTTCTGGCAGCAACAACTCGCCGGCGCAGCACTGGATCTGCCCTGCGACAACCGGCAGGGCAGCCGGCAAACTCGCCACGCTCAGGTGCTGCACAGTCGCCTCGACAAAACTTTCACCCAGCAACTGCTGCAACAGGCGCCGGCGGCGTATCGCACCCAAGTCAACGACCTGTTGCTGACGGCGCTGGCGCGGGTCATCTGCCGCTGGAGCGGGCACGCCGACACGCTGATTCAACTGGAAGGTCACGGTCGCGAAGACCTGTTCGACGACATCGACCTGACCCGCACCGTCGGCTGGTTCACCAGCCTGTTCCCGGTGCGCCTGACCCCAGCCGATTCGTTGCCGGGCACAATCAAGCAGATCAAGGAACAACTGCGCGCCATCCCCAACAAGGGCCTCGGTTTTGGCGTGCTGCGTTACCTCGGCGACGAGCCGGCGCAAGCCACGCTCAAAGCGCTGCCGCTGCCGCGTATCATCTTCAACTATCTCGGCCAGTTCGACGGCAGTTTCGATGCGGAGGAGGGCGCACTGTTCAGCCCGGCCGGTGAGCGCGCCGGGCTGGAGCAAAGTCTCGATGCGCCGCTGGACAACTGGCTGGGCGTCGAAGGCCAGGTTTACGACGGTGAGCTCGACCTGCGCTGGACGTTCAGTCGCGAGCAGTTCAACGAGGCGACCATCGCCCGTCTGGCTGACGAATACGCCGCTGAACTGCAAGCGCTGATCAGCCATTGCTGCCTGCCGGAAACCATGGGCATTACGCCGTCGGACTTCCCGCTGGCGCACATCGCCCAGGCGCAACTGGATGCGATCGCGGTGCCGGCCGCCGGCATCGAAGACATCTATCCGCTGTCGCCGATGCAGCAGGGCATGCTGTTCCACACCTTGTACGAGCAGGGCACCGGTACGTACATCAACCAGCTCTGTGTCGATGTCGACGGCCTCGATCCCGAGCGTTTTCGTGCCGCGTGGCAGGCGACCATGGACGCCCACGACATCCTGCGCAGCGGTTTCATCTGGCAGGGCGAATTGCAGCAACAACTGCAGATCATCCATCGCCGCCTCGAATTGCCGTACACGCTGCTCGACTGGCGTGAGCGCGCCGACCTTGCTCAGGCACTTGAGGATTTCACCGCCGCCGATCTGGCCCGGGGCTTCGATTTGAGCGAAGCCGGGTTGCTGCGGGTGACGCTGATTCAAGTCGCCGATCAGCGCCATCACCTGATCTTTACCAACCACCACATCCTCATGGACGGCTGGAGCAGCGCGCAGATGCTCGGCGAGGTGCTGCAGCGTTATGCCGGCCAACAACCGCCGCGTCCGCTGAGCCGCTACGCCGATTACATCCAGTGGCTGCAACGTCAGGACGGCGCTGTCAGCGAAACGTTCTGGCTGGCGCAACTGGCCGACTTCCACGAACCGACCGTACTGGCGCAAGCCGCAGCGGGCGGCGGTGAAGTGCGTGCCGAGCGCGGGCATCTGCTCAAGCATTACCAACTCGACGCGGCGCGTACACAACGCTTGAACGAGTTCGCCCGGCAGCAGAAAGTCACCGCCAACACCTTGGTCCAGGCCGCGTGGCTGCTGTTGTTGCAGCGCTATACCGGCAGTGCCTGCGTGGCGTTTGGCACCACCGTCGCCGGGCGTCCGGCGGAACTGGTTGGCATCGAGCAGCAAGTCGGTCTGTTCATCAACACCTTGCCGGTGATCGCTGGTTCGCGTCCGGATCAAAGCGTTGCCGCATGGCTGGCGGCGGTGCAGGCGCAGAACCTTAGCCTGCGCGAGTTCGAACACACGCCGCTGGCAAACATTCAGCGCTGGGCCGGGCAGGGCGGCGAGTCGCTGTTCGACACGCTGCTGGTGTTCGAAAACTTCCCGATTTCCGAAGCATTGCAACACGGCACTGCGCAAGGCGTGGTGTTCGGCGAGGTGGCCAACCAGGATCAGACTCACTATCCGCTGACGTTGGGCGTGACACTGGGCGCAACCCTGGCGCTGCACATGAGTTTTGATCAGGCGCATTTCAGCGTCGCGACCATCGAGCGCCTGAGCGCGCAACTGCTGCACCTGCTGGAGCAATTCGCCGAATCCGCCGAGCGCCGTCTTGGTGAAATTGCCTTTGCAACGGCTGAGGAACACACCCTGCAGATCCTGGAAAACCAGCCGCAGGCGTACCCGGTCGACCTTGCTGTGCATCAGCGTTACGCGCGCCTGGCGGCGCAGCAGCCGGATCGCACCGCGGTGATTTTCGACGGCAAATATTTCAGCTACGGCGACATCGACGCCCGTGCCAACCGTCTCGCCCATGAGTTGGTTGCACGGGGTGTTGGCGCCGAAGTGCGTGTCGGTGTCGCGCTGCCGCGTAGTGAAGGCTTGATCGTCGCGCTGCTGGCGGTGCTCAAGGCCGGTGGCGCGTATGTGCCGCTGGACAACAGTTACCCACGTGAGCGTCTGGCGTATCTGATGGAGGATTCCGGTCTGGCGCTGTTGCTGACCGATTCGCGAGTGACCGCGCAATTACCGATCGCGGACACACTGACCGTGCTGGAACTCGATCACCTCGACCTCAGCGCGCATTCGACGCAGGCACCGCTCGTTGCACTGGATCCGCACAACCTCGCCTATGTGATTTACACCTCGGGTTCCACCGGCAACCCGAAAGGCGTCAGCGTCACCCACGGTCCACTGGCCATGCACTGCCTGGCGATTGGCGAGCGCTATGAAATGCGCGACAGCGATTGCGAATTCCATTTCATGTCGTTCGCTTTCGACGGTGCCCACGAGCGCTGGTTGACCAGCCTGACCCACGGCGGCTCGCTGCTGATTCGCGATGACAGCCTGTGGACACCCGAGCAGACCTACAACGCGATGATCGAGCACGGCGTCACCGTGGTCGCGTTCCCGCCGGCGTACCTGCAACAACTGGCCGAACATGCCGAACGTGTCGGTAATCCACCGAACGTGCGCATCTACTGCTTCGGCGGTGATGCGGTGCCGAGTGCCAGTTTCGAGCGGGTCAAACGTGCGCTGAATCCCGAGTACATCATCAACGGCTATGGCCCGACCGAAACCGTGGTCACGCCGCTGATCTGGAAGGCCGGCCGCGACGAACCGTGTGGCGCCGCCTATGCGCCGATCGGCAGCCGCATCGGTGATCGTAGCGCCTATGTGCTGGACGCCGATCTGAACCTGCTGCCGCCAGGCATGGCCGGTGAGCTGTATCTGGGTGGCAGCGGTGTGGCGCGGGGGTATCTCAATCGTCCGGCGATGACCGCCGAGCGTTTCATTGCTGACCCGTTCAGCCGCAGCGGTGGCGTGCTCTATCGCACCGGCGACCTGGTGCGTCAGCGCGTCGACGGTACGTTCGACTATCTGGAACGTATCGACAATCAAGTGAAGATCCGTGGTTTTCGCATCGAACTGGGCGAGATCGAAGCCAGTCTGCAGGCCCTTGATGGCGTGCGCGAAGCGGTGGTCGTGGCGCAGGAAAGCGCCGGCAGCAAACGCTTGGTCGCGTACGTGGTCAGCGACTCGCCGCGCGAAGATTTCGCCGAGCAACTGCGTGAACAGCTCAAGGCCACGCTGCCGGCGCACATGGTTCCAGCCTACGTCTTGCGTTTGCAACGCATGCCCCTGACACCGAACGGCAAACTGGATCGCAAGAACCTGCCCAAGCCGGATGTCAGCCAATTGCAGCAAGTCTACGTCGCGCCGCAAAGCGCGCTGGAGCAGCAACTGGCGACGATCTGGCAGGACGTGCTGAAGCTGGAGCGGGTGGGCCTCAGCGACAACTTCTTCGAGCTGGGTGGCGATTCGATCATCTCGATTCAAGTGGTCAGCCGTGCCCGTCAGGCCGGTTTGCGCTTTACCCCGAAAGACTTGTTCCAGCACCAGACCATTCAGGCGCTGGCCGGCGTGATGCAAACCGGCGAGCCGCTGCAACTGATCGATCAACAACCGGTGACCGGCGCAACGGCGCTGCTGCCGATTCATCAGTGGTTCTTCGCACAGCCGATACCTGATCGTCACCACTGGAACCAGTCGGTGATGCTCAAACCGTCTCAGGCGCTCGACGCGCAAGTGCTGGAGCAAGCGCTGGATGCGCTGGTGGCGCATCACGACAGCCTGCGTCTGGACTTTGTCGAGCAGGCGCACGGCTGGTCGGCGCAGTACCGCGATGTCGCGACGCAAGCGGGCGAAACCGTTCTGTGGCAAGTCGAGGTCGCCGATCTGGCAGCGCTTGAGGTGCTGGGCAATCAGGCCCAGCGCAGCCTGCAACTGAGTGACGGTTCACTGATTCGCGCGGTGTTGGCGAACCTTGCCGATGGCAGCCAGCGGCTGTTGTTGGTGGTTCACCACTTGGTGGTCGATGGTGTTTCGTGGCGGATCCTGTTCGAAGATCTGCAAAGCGCTTATCGGCAGATTCTGTCCGGCGCAGCCGTGCAACTGCCGGCCAAGACCAGTGCGGTCAAAGCCTGGGCCGAGGCGCTGCAAGACTACGCCGCGAGCGCGCCGTTGCAGGCCGAACTGGGCTTCTGGCAGCAACAGCTGCAAGGCGCCTCGACTGAGTTGCCTTGCGACAACCCGCACGCCGGTCAGCAACACAATCAGGCGCAATCGATCCGCACGCCACTGGACAAAACCCTGACCCGGCAGTTGTTGCAGGAAGCCCCGGCGGCCTATCGCACGCAAGTCAACGACCTGCTGCTGACTGCGCTGGCGCGAGTGATGGTGCGCTGGACTGGCGACGACAGTGTGCTGGTGCAACTGGAAGGCCAT
This sequence comes from Pseudomonas sp. Irchel 3E19, assembly GCF_900187585.1. Taxonomy (NCBI): domain Bacteria; kingdom Pseudomonadati; phylum Pseudomonadota; class Gammaproteobacteria; order Pseudomonadales; family Pseudomonadaceae; genus Pseudomonas; species Pseudomonas sp. Irchel 3E19. The sequence continues at coordinate 28,666 of NZ_FYDT01000044.1, read as the reverse complement.
GGCCGCGAAGACTTGTTCGACAACGTTGACCTGACCCGCACCGTCGGCTGGTTCACCAGCGTGTTCCCGGCGCGTTTGGCGCCGGCTGCCGACCTTGGCGCTTCGCTGAAGCAGATCAAGGAGCAACTGCGCGCGATCCCCAACAAAGGCATCGGTTTCGGAGCGCTCGCGCACCTTGGCGACGCCGCTGCACAGCAAGCGTTGCAAGCCCTGCCGAAACCGCGTCTGACCTTCAACTATCTTGGTCAGTTCGACGGCAGCTTCGCTGCTGGCGACGACGCCGTGTTCGTGCCGACCAGCGAGTCCGGCGGCGAAGAGGTGAACATGGCCGGCCCGCTGGGCAGCCCGTTGGCGCTGGACGGCAAAGTGTTCGGCGGCGAGCTGGACCTGAGCTGGACATTCAGCAGCGAGATGTTCAACCCGGCGACGATTCAGCGTCTGGCCGACGATTACCTGCAAGAACTCACCGCGCTGATCACGCATTGCTGCGACAGCGCCAACCGTGGCGTGACGCCGTCGGACTTCCCGCTGGCGACGCTGAACCAGGCGCAACTGGACGTGTTGGTACAACAGCCGCAGTCCGTCGACGACATCTACCCGTTGTCGCCGATGCAGCAGGGCATGCTGTTCCACACCTTGCTTGAACAGGGCGGTGGCGACTACATCAACCAGATGCGTCTGGACGTCGACGGCGTTGATCCGCAGCGTTTCCGCGCGGCGTGGCAAGCGGTGGTCGATGCCCACGACATTCTGCGCACCGGGTTCTTCTGGCAGGGTGATCTGCAGCAACCGGTGCAGGTCGTGCAACGTCATCTCGAGGTGCCGTTCCGCGTGCTCGACTGGAGCGCTCAGGCGAATCTGGACATGGCCCTGCAAACCCTTGCCGATGCGGAGCGTGCGCAAGGTCTGGATCTGAGCGCGGCACCGCTGATGCGTCTGGTATTGGTGCGCACCGCTGCCGATCGTCATCACCTGATCTACACCAACCATCACATCCTGATGGACGGCTGGAGCAGCGCACAGTTGCTCGGCGAAGTGTTGCAGCATTACAGCGGTGAAGCGGTGGCTCGGCCGAGTGGGCGTTATCGCGATTACATCGGCTGGTTGCAACGTCAGGATGCCAGCGCCGCAGAAGCCTTCTGGCAGGAGCAATTGCGTGAACTGGATGAACCGGTGCGTCTGGCGCAGGTGTTTGTGGCGCCGACGCAAGACGCTGAACCTCATGCTTATGCGCAGCATCGGGTGCAACTCGACGTGGCACAGACCCGGCGTCTGAGCGATTTTGCCCGCGATGCGAAAGTGACGGTCAATACGCTGGTGCAAGCGGCGTGGCTGCTGCTGTTGCAGCGTTACAGCGGCAAATCCTGCGTGGCGTTCGGCGCGACGGTATCGGGGCGTCCGGCGGATTTGCTCGGTGTAGAACAGCAGATCGGGCTGTTCATCAACACCTTGCCGGTTATCGCCAGTCCGCGTCCGGAGCAGCGCCTCGGTGACTGGTTGCACGGCGTGCAGGCGCAGAATCTGGCGCTACGCGAGTTCGAACACACCGCGTTGTTCGACATTCAGCGCTGGGCCGGGCTGGGCGGTGAGGCGCTGTTCGACAATATTCTGGTGTTCGAGAACTACCCGATCTCCGAGGCGCTGGAGCAAAGCTCGCCGCAGGGCCTGCATTTCGGTGCCGTGGACAACCTGGAGCAAACCAACTATCCGCTGACCCTGTCGGTCAGCCTCGGTGCCGAACTGGCGGTACAGTTCAGTTATCAGTGCGCACAGTTTGCTCCGGCTTCGGTCGAGCAAATGGGCCTGCACCTGCAACGCTTGATGCTGCAAATGATCGACGGCAGCGAACGTGCACTGGGTGAATTGAGCCTGCTCGATGCCGCCGAAACCAATCAGCAATTGTTGGCGTGGAATGCCAGCGCAGCGGCGTGGCCAGAAGAGCGTTGCATCCACCGTTTGATCGAAACGCGCGCCAGTCAGACGCCTGAAGCGACAGCGCTGGTGTTCGGTGCGCAACGCCTGACCTACGCCGAGCTCAATGCGCAGGCCAACCGCTTGGCCCATCGTCTGATCGAACAGGGCGTCGGCCCGGATTGTCTGGTCGGCATCGCTTTGGAGCGTGGCGTGGAGATGATTGTCGGCTTGCTGGCGATTCTCAAGGCCGGTGGCGCTTACGTGCCGCTGGATCCGCAATACCCGAGCGATCGTCTGGCGCACATGATTGAAGACAGCGGTTTGCAGTTGTTGCTGACCCAGGCGTCGTTGCTGCAAGTACTGCCGATTCCGGCGGGTGTGCAGACGCTGCTGCCGGGTTCGCTGGATGAGCCGCTCAGCGCTGCACAGGCGACCAATCCGCAGGTGCCGGTCGACGGTGACAATCTCAGCTATGCGATCTACACCTCGGGTTCCACCGGCAAGCCGAAAGGCGTGATGGTCCGTCATGCAGCGCTGGTCAATTTTGTCGCGAGCATGGCCCGTGAGCCGGGCTTGGTTGCGACTGACCGGGTGCTGTCGCTGACCACGTTCTCGTTCGATATTTTCGGGCTTGAACTGTACGGCGCGCTGTTCAGCGGGGCTTGCGTGGTGCTGGTGGACAAGCAGAGCGCGCACGACCCTGAGGCGCTGCTGCAGATCATCGAGCAACAGCAGGTCAGCGTCGTTCAGGCGACGCCGTCGACCTGGCGGATGCTGCTTGATCATCCACAGGCTGCGCGGCTCGCGGGGCGCAAATGCCTGTGTGGCGGTGAAGCGCTGGCCGAGGATCTGGCCGCGCGTCTGCTCGAGGTCGCCGGGCAAGTCTGGAACCTTTACGGGCCGACGGAAACGACGATCTGGTCGGCGGCGTATCAACTGACGGCCGAGCAGCGCCAGCCGTACCTCGGCGGGCCGATTGCCAACACCACGCTGCATATTCTCGGCGAGCACTTTGCGCCAAACCCGGCCGGTGTGATCGGTGAATTGCTGATCGGTGGCGATGGCCTCGCGCGGGGTTATCACGAGCGGCCGGCGCTGACCGCCGAGCGTTTCCTGCCCGATCCGTTCGGCAACGGTGCGCGGCTGTATCGCACCGGTGACCTGGCGCGGTATCGCGCTGACGGGGTGATCGAATACCTCGGGCGTGTCGACCATCAGGTGAAGATTCGCGGTTTCCGCATCGAGCTGGGCGAAATCGAAGCCTGCCTGTTGGCCCAGGCGTCGATCCGCGAAGCTGCGGTGGTGGCGCAGGAAGGGCCGGGTGGCTTGCAACTGGTGGCCTACCTGATTGCGGCGAATCCTCAGGATGCCGACTCCGCAGTCCTGCGCGACACGTTGAAATCGGCACTGGCACCTTTGCTGCCCGACTACATGATTCCCGCGCACTGGATGTTGCTGGAACGTTTCCCGCTGACGCCCAACGGCAAGCTCGACCGCAAGGCGTTGCCGCTGCCGGACGCCAATCAACTGCTGCGCGCCTACGTGGCGCCGGACGGTGCGCTGGAACACAGCGTCGCCGCCATCTGGCAAGACGTGCTCAAACTCGAACGGGTCGGGCGCGACGACAACTTCTTTGAACTGGGTGGACATTCACTGTTGGCGACTCAGGCCACTGCGCGACTGCAACTGGAGCAAGGGGCAGCGGTGCCGCTGGACCTGCTGTTCCGCACCGCATCGCTGCGCGAGTACGCCGAGCAACTGGCTGTTCACCTGCCCCCTCACTCCAGCGAAGACCTGAGTGAGATGCATGACTTCCTGGCAGACCTGGAGACCCTTTGAAAATGACTCAGCTCGATAACCTGTCTCTGGTTCAGCGATTCATCCGTTTACCGCTCGCCCAACGGCAAGCGTTTCTGCAAAAAATGCAGAGCAAGAACATGAGCTTTGCGGCGTTGCCGATTCCGCCGGTGCGTGATGAGTTCGAGAGCATCGGCCTGTCATTCGCGCAGGAGCGTCAGTGGTTCCTCTGGCAGCTCGATCCGCACAGCGCCGCTTACCATGTGCCGACGGCGTTGCGTTTGCGCGGTGACCTTGATCTGTCGGCATTGCAGCGCAGCTTCGATGCCTTGCTGGAACGTCATGAAGTGCTGCGCACGGTGTTTGTCGATGGCCCGGATGGCCCGATTCAGGTAGCCCAGGCCCGACTGAGCCTGCCACTGACCGCGCAGGTACTGGACACGCCAGTGGACGACGCTGGCCTCAAAGCGTTGATCGACGCTGAAATCGCCACGTTGTTCGACCTGCAGCAAGGCCCGCTGCTGCGGGTCAAGCTGCTTCAAGTCGCACCGGATGATCATGTGCTGGTGCTGACCCAGCATCACATTATTTGCGACGGTGCTTCGGCGCAGATCATGGTTGATGATCTGGTCAAACTCTACGCCGCGCACAGCAGTGGTCAGCCAGCCAACCTCGCGCCTTTGCCGATCCAATACGCCGATTACGCGATTTGGCAGCGCAAGTGGATGGAGGCCGGCGAACTCGAGCGGCAACTGGCGTACTGGACCGAGCGTCTGGGCGATGGCGGCGAAGTTCTGCCATTGCCCACGGATCGTCCGCGCCCGGCAGCGCAAAGCTATCGCGGTGCGCGTCTGGATCTGAGCGTTGGCAGCGAATTGACCGAACGCTTGAAACAGTTGGCGCAGCGCGAGGGCATGACCCTGTTCATGGTCTTGCTGGCCTCGTTCCAGGCCTTGCTGCATCGCTACAGCGGCCAGGCGGATATTCGCGTCGGCGTGCCGGTGGCTAACCGTAATCGGGTCGAAACCGAAGGCCTGATCGGCTTCTTCGTCAACACCCAGGTGCTGGACGCGCAGGTGCAGGGCGGCCTGCCGTTCAAGGATTTGCTGGCGCAGGTCAAACAGGCGTCGTTGGGCGCGCAGGCGCATCAGGATTTGCCGTTCGAGCAACTGGTGCATGCCCTTGCACCGGATCGGCAGTTGAGTCACAGCCCGCTGTTCCAGGTGATGTTCAACCATCAGGGCGGGGCTACGGCGCAAGCCCTGCAGCTGCCCGGTCTGCAAGTCGAAAGCCTCGACTGGAGTTCGCACACCGCGCAGTTTGATTTGACCCTCGACACCCACGAAGCTGACGGCGCACTGGCGGCGACCCTGAGTTACGCCACCGACCTGTTCGACGCCGCCACCGTGCAGCGCATGGCCGGGCATTGGCTGAACCTGCTGCACGGTATCGTCGCCGATCCGCAGCTACGCATCGGTGAACTGCCGTTGCTCGACGCCAGCGAGCAACAAAAGCATATCGCTGAGTGGAACCCGAACCCACGCAGTTTCCTGAGCGAAGCCTGCGCGCATCAACTGATCGCCGAGCAGGCGCGTCTGCGTCCCGATGCCATCGCCGTACGTTTCAACGAGCAAACCCTGAGCTACGGCGAACTCAACCGTCAGGCCAACCGCCGCGCGCATCAGTTGATCGCCCTCGGCGTCGGCCCGGACGTGTTGGTCGGTCTGGCCGCCGAGCGTGGTCTGGAAATGATTGTCGGCCTGCTGGCGATCCTCAAGGCTGGCGGTGCTTACGTGCCGCTCGACCCGACCTATCCGCAGGATCGTCTGGCCTACATGATTGAGGACAGCGGCATTCAGTTGCTGCTGAGCCAGGCTGTTCTGGCCGGTCAACTGCCGGTGCCGCAAGGCGTGCAGACCTTGCTGCTGGACAGCGATGTCAGCGCATTTGCCGACACCGATCCGCAAGTGACGATGGCGTCGTCGAACCTCGCTTACGTGATTTACACCTCCGGCTCCACCGGCAAACCCAAAGGTACGTTGCTGCCGCACCAGAACATCCTGCGCCTGTTCGAAGCCACCGAACCGTGGTTCGGTTTCGGCCCGAAAGACGTCTGGAGCCTGTTCCATTCCTACGCCTTCGATTTCTCGGTGTGGGAGATTTTTGGTGCGTTGCTGCACGGCGGCGAGTTGCTGGTGGTGCCGTACGACGTCAGCCGTTCGCCGCAGGACTTCCATGCGCTGCTGTGCGACGCCGGGGTCACCGTGCTCAACCAGACGCCATCGGCGTTCAAGCAATTGATGCACGTGGCTTGCGCCGATCCACGGGCGAACGCCCTGCGTTACGTGGTATTCGGCGGCGAAGCATTGGACGTGAAATCCCTGCGTCCGTGGTTTGAGCGTTTCGGCGATACCACCCCGCAATTGATCAACATGTACGGCATCACCGAAACCACCGTGCACGTGACGTATCGTCCGTTGTCGATTGCTGACCTTGAGCAGGATGCCAACAGCCCGATCGGTGAGCCGATCGCCGACCTGTCGTGGTACGTGCTCGACGGCGAGCTGAATCCGGTGGCCAAGGGCTGCATCGGTGAGCTGTACGTCGGCCGTGCCGGTCTGGCACGCGGGTATCTGAACCGTGGCGACCTCACCGCATTGCGCTTCATTCCCGATCCATTTGGCGAGAGCGGGGCGCGTTTGTACCGCACTGGTGACCTCGCGCAATACCGCAGCGACGGCGTGATCGAGTACGTCGGGCGCATCGACCATCAGGTGAAAATCCGTGGTTTCCGTATCGAACTCGGCGAAATCGAAGCACGCCTGAATGCCCTCGACGCCGTGCGCGAAGCCGTGGTGCTGGCGCAGGACGGGCCGAGCGGTCAGCAACTGGTGGGCTACGTGATTGCCGCGCACAGCGTCGACAACGAAGCTGATTTGCGCGAGCAACTGAAAGCCCAACTCAAGGCCGATCTGCCGGATTACATGGTGCCGACGCACCTGCTGCTCCTCGAACAATGGCCACTCACTGCCAACGGCAAACTCGACCGCAAAGCGTTGCCACAAGCGGACGCCAGTCAAGTGCAACAGGATTACGTGGCGCCGCAAAGTGAACTGGAACAGCAGATCGCGGCGATCTGGCAGGACGTGCTGAAACTTGAGCGTGTCGGCCTGACCGATAACTTCTTCGAACTCGGCGGCCACTCGCTGCTGGCGACGCAAATGGTCTCGCGCATCCGCCAGACCCTTGGGCTGAATCTGCAACTGCGCCAATTGTTCGAAAACGCCAGCCTCAAAGCCTGCGTTGCCGCGCTGGAACAAACCCAGGTGGCCAAGCCTGCGAGTATCCCTCGGGCGCCGCGTGATCTGGCGCAGTTGCCTTTGTCTTACGCTCAGCAGCGCCAGTGGTTCCTGTGGCAAATGGAACCTGCGAGCGCGGCGTACCACATTCCGGCGGCGCTGCGCATTCATGGCGCGCTGGACCTGAACGCCCTGCAACGCAGCTTTGCCGAGCTGATCCAGCGTTACGAGAGCCTGCGTACGACCTTCGTTCAAATCGATGAACAAGCGTTTCAGGTGATTCATGCGCAACAGGCGCCGTTGCTGGTGCCGGAGATTCTCGACGGTACTTCAGACAAGTCTGCCGAGCAGACTCAGGCGTATGTGCAGCGTCAGATCAGTCAGCCGTTCGATTTGCAAAACGGCCCGCTGCTGCGCGTCGGTTTGTTGCAAGTGGCGCGCGAAGAACATGTGCTGGTGTTGACCCAGCATCACATCGTCTCCGATGGCTGGTCGATGCAATTGCTGGTGCAGGAACTGATTCAGCGTTATGCCGCGTATAGCCAGGGCCAAACGGTCGAGTTGGCTGAGTTGCCGATTCAGTACGCCGATTATGCGCTGTGGCAGCGCCAGTGGATGGAGGCCGGCGAGCGTGAGCGCCAGCTCAATTACTGGACCGGCGTACTCGGCGGTGAGCAACCGCTGCTGGAACTGCCGACTGACCGTCCGCGTCCGGCGCGGCAGAGTTTCGCTGGCGCACGTCTGGCCATCGACCTGCCGCCGCTGCTCAGCCGGCAACTGCGGCAACTGGCCCAGCGTGAGGGCAGCACGTTGTTCATGGTCTTGCTGGCCTCGTTCCAGGGCCTGTTGCATCGCTACAGCGGCCAGGCGGACATTCGCGTCGGCGTGCCGATTGCCAACCGCAACCGGGTCGAGACCGAAAATCTGATCGGCTTCTTCGTCAATACTCAGGTGCTAAAGGCTGAGGTCGATCCGCAGCAGCGCTTCAGTGCATTGCTGGCGCAGGTCAAACACGCCGCACTCGGTGCCGAGGCGCATCAGGATCTGCCGTTCGAACAACTGGTCGAGGCGCTGCGTCCGGAACGCAACCTGAGCCATAGCCCGCTGTTCCAGGTGTTGTACAACCACCAGAGCGCCGGGCGTCAGGCCTTGCCGGCGTTGCCGGGTCTGGTCATCGAAGCGCAGGACTGGGACAGTCAGACCGCACAGTTCGACCTGACCCTCGACACTCTTGAGGCTGACGGCCAACTCAGCGCCGCGCTGACCTACGCCACCGATCTGTTCGACGCCGCCACCGTGCAGCGCATGGCCGGGCATTGGCTGAACCTGCTGCACGGTATCGTCGCCGATCCGCAGCTACGCATCGGTGAACTGCCGTTGCTCGACGCCAGCGAGCAACAAAAGCATATCGCTGAGTGGAACCCGAACCCACGCAGTTTCCTGAGCGAAGCCTGCGCGCATCAACTGATCGCCGAGCAGGCGCGTCTGCGTCCCGATGCCATCGCCGTACGTTTCAACGAGCAAACCCTGAGCTACGGCGAACTCAACCGTCAGGCCAACCGCCGCGCGCATCAGTTGATCGCCCTCGGCGTCGGCCCGGACGTGTTGGTCGGTCTGGCCGCCGAGCGTGGTCTGGAAATGATTGTCGGCCTGCTGGCGATCCTCAAGGCTGGCGGTGCTTACGTGCCGCTCGACCCGACCTATCCGCAGGATCGTCTGGCCTACATGATTGAGGACAGCGGCATTCAGTTGCTGCTGAGCCAGGCTGTTCTGGCCGGTCAACTGCCGGTGCCGCAAGGCGTGCAGACCTTGCTGCTGGACAGCGATGTCAGCGCATTTGCCGACACCGATCCGCAAGTGACGATGGCGTCGTCGAACCTCGCTTACGTGATTTACACCTCCGGCTCCACCGGCAAACCCAAAGGTACGTTGCTGCCGCACCAGAACATCCTGCGCCTGTTCGAAGCCACCGAACCGTGGTTCGGTTTCGGCCCGAAAGACGTCTGGAGCCTGTTCCATTCCTACGCCTTCGATTTCTCGGTGTGGGAGATTTTTGGTGCGTTGCTGCACGGCGGCGAGTTGCTGGTGGTGCCGTACGACGTCAGCCGTTCGCCGCAGGACTTCCATGCGCTGCTGTGCGACGCCGGGGTCACCGTGCTCAACCAGACGCCATCGGCGTTCAAGCAATTGATGCACGTGGCTTGCGCCGATCCACGGGCGAACGCCCTGCGTTACGTGGTATTCGGCGGCGAAGCATTGGACGTGAAATCCCTGCGTCCGTGGTTTGAGCGTTTCGGCGATACCACCCCGCAATTGATCAACATGTACGGCATCACCGAAACCACCGTGCACGTGACGTATCGTCCGTTGTCGATTGCTGACCTTGAGCAGGATGCCAACAGCCCGATCGGTGAGCCGATCGCCGACCTGTCGTGGTACGTGCTCGACGGCGAGCTGAATCCGGTGGCCAAGGGCTGCATCGGTGAGCTGTACGTCGGCCGTGCCGGTCTGGCACGCGGGTATCTGAACCGTGGCGACCTCACCGCATTGCGCTTCATTCCCGATCCATTTGGCGAGAGCGGGGCGCGTTTGTACCGCACTGGTGACCTCGCGCAATACCGCAGCGACGGCGTGATCGAGTACGTCGGGCGCATCGACCATCAGGTGAAAATCCGTGGTTTCCGTATCGAACTCGGCGAAATCGAAGCACGCCTGAATGCCCTCGACGCCGTGCGCGAAGCCGTGGTGCTGGCGCAGGACGGGCCGAGCGGTCAGCAACTGGTGGGCTACGTGATTGCCGCGCACAGCGTCGACAACGAAGCTGATTTGCGCGAGCAACTGAAAGCCCAACTCAAGGCCGATCTGCCGGATTACATGGTGCCGACGCACCTGCTGCTCCTCGAACAATGGCCACTCACTGCCAACGGCAAACTCGACCGCAAAGCGTTGCCACAAGCGGACGCCAGTCAAGTGCAACAGGATTACGTGGCGCCGCAAAGTGAACTGGAACAGCAGATCGCGGCGATCTGGCAGGACGTGCTGAAACTTGAGCGTGTCGGCCTGACCGATAACTTCTTCGAACTCGGCGGCGACT
>NZ_FYDT01000044.1:0-18467 GCF_900187585.1 Pseudomonas sp. Irchel 3E19 | reverse complement strand
CCAGTCAAGTGCAACAGGATTACGTGGCGCCGCAAAGTGAACTGGAACAGCAGATCGCGGCGATCTGGCAGGACGTGCTGAAACTTGAGCGTGTCGGCCTGACCGATAACTTCTTCGAACTCGGCGGCGACTCGATCATCTCCATTCAAGTGGTCAGTCGCGCACGCGCGGCGGGCATTCGCTTCTCGCCGAAAGACCTGTTCCAGCATCAGACCGTACAGGCGCTGGCTTCGGTGGCGCAGACCGGCAGTGATGAACACACGGTCGATCAAGCCCCAGTACAGGGTGCTTCTTTGTTGCTGCCGATCCAGCAAGCGTTTTTCGCCGAGGCGATTCCCGAGCGTCACCACTACAACCAGTCGGTACTGCTGAAACCGGCCAGCCCGTTGCAAGCCGAGCTTGTCGAGCAAGCCTTGCAGGCACTGGTGCAGCATCACGATGCCTTGCGTCTGTCGTTCAGCGAAAGCGCTGATGGCTGGCGCGCCGAGTACCGTCAAGCGGCGTCCGAAAGTCTGCTGTGGGTGCGCGAAGTCGCTGATGCCGCCGCGCTGGAAAGCCTCGCCAATCAGGCCCAGCGCAGCCTGAACCTGCAAGCCGGGCCGTTGCTGCGCGGGGTGTTGGCGAACCTCGCCGATGGCACTCAACGGCTGTTGCTGGTGATCCATCACCTGGCGGTGGACGGTGTGTCGTGGCGGATTCTGTTCGACGATCTGCAAACCGCCTACAACCAATTTCACGCCGGGCAGGCCTTGCAACTGCCGGCCAAGACCAGTTCGGTCAAAGCCTTCGCCGAACAGTTGCAGGCCCACGCGCGTGGCGCCGAACTGCGGGAGCAATTGGCTTACTGGCAGGCGCAGTTGAGCGATGTGCAGGGCGACCTGCCGTGCCTCGATCCAGAAGCCAGTGCGCTGAACAGTCAGGCCGTTACGGTCGATACGCGACTGGACAAGCAGCTGACCCGACAACTGCTGCAAGAAGCCCCGGCGGCGTATCGCACGCAGGTCAACGACCTGTTGCTGACCGCGCTGGCGCGGGTGATTTGCCGCTGGAGCGGGCACGCCAGCACCTTGATCGAGTTGGAAGGCCATGGCCGTGAAGAGTTGTTCGCCAACATCGATCTGACCCGTACCGTCGGTTGGTTCACCAGTATGTTCCCGGTGAAATTGGCCCCGGCGGCTGACCTCGCCGATTCGATCAAGTCGATCAAGCAGGGCTTGCGTGCGATTCCCGACAAAGGTGTCGGTTTCGGTGCGCTGCGCTTCCTCGGAGACGACGCCACTCGCGCGGCTTTGCAGGCACTGCCGCAACCGCGCATCACCTTCAACTACCTGGGCCAGTTCGACGGTAGCTTCGATGAAGCGCAGGGCGCGTTGTTCAGCCCCGCCGGCGAAGGCGCCGGCGACGAGCAGAGTCCGCTGACCACACTTGGCAACTGGCTGACCCTCAATGGTCAGGTGTTCGACGGTGCGTTGAATCTGGGCTGGACGTTCAGTCGCCAACAGTTCGATCCAGCGCTGATCCAGCAACTGGCCGATGACTACGCCGCTGAGCTGGCGCTGCTGATCGCACACTGTTGCGAGCCGGGCAACCAGGGCATGACGCCGTCGGACTTTCCGTTGGCCGACTTCTCTCAGGCGCAGCTCGATGCTCTGGCACTGCCGGCGCGTGCGGTGGATGACATCTATCCGTTGGCGCCGATGCAGCAGGGCATGTTGTTCCACAGCCTGTATGAAAACGGCAGCGGGCATTACATCAACCAGATGTGCCTGGACATCGAAGGCCTCGACCCACAACGTTTCGAGAATGCCTGGCAGGCCGCCGTCGATGCCCACGACATTCTGCGCAGCAGCTTTGTCTGGCAGGGCAGTGAGCGTCCGCTGCAAGTGGTGCATAAGCAGGTGCGCGTGCCATTCACGTCGCTGGACTGGAGCACTCGCGCCGATGTCACGTCAGCACTCGCTGAACGGGCTTCGGCAGAACTGGCGCAGGGCTTTGATCTGGCCTGCGCGCCGTTGTTGCGTCTGGTGCTGGTGCAGACCGGCGCGCAGCGTTATCACCTGATCTACACCCATCACCACATTCTGATGGATGGCTGGAGTAATTCGCAGTTGCTTGGCGAGGTGCTGCAGCATTATGACGGCCAGACCTTGCCGCGTCAGGCCGGGCGTTACCGCGACTACATCAGCTGGCTGCAAGGGCGCGATGCCAAGGTCAGTGAAGCATTCTGGCTGGAGCAACTGCATTCGTTCGAGGCGCCGACCCGTCTCGCCGAAACCCGTTTCGGCGTTGACGAAGCGGCGTTCGCCAGCAGCCACGCCAGTCACTATCACTGGTTGGACAAAGCGCAGACGCAAGCGCTGAGCGAGTTCGCGCGCACGCAAAAAGTCACCCTCAACACCGTGATCCAGGCCGCCTGGCTGATGCTGCTGCAGCACTACACCGGGCATGCCACCGTGGCCTTCGGTGCCACGGTGTCGGGACGCCCGACCGAGCTCAAAGGCATCGAGCAACAGATCGGCCTGTTCATCAACACCTTGCCGGTCATCGCCAGCCCACGTCCGGAGCAGTCAGTGTCGGCGCTGTTGCAACAAGTGCAGGCGCAAAATGTCGCCCTGCGCGAGCACGAGCACACGCCGCTGTTCGAGATTCAGCGCTGGGCCGGGCAGGGCGGCGAGGGCTTGTTCGACACCTTGCTGGTGTTCGAAAACTACCCGCTGTCGGACGCGCTGCAAGCGCAGGCACCGTCAGGGTTGAGCTTCGGCACCGTGGACAATCAGGAACAGACTAATTTCCCGTTGACCCTGGCCGTTAATCACAATGACACCCTGAGTCTGCACTTTACTTATGCCCACGCTGCTTTCCCTACACACACCGTCGAGCGCCTGGCTGAGCAGGTGGCACACGTGCTCGCGCAGATGGTGAGCGCGCCGGCCGGCCGCAGCCTCGGCGAGATCGACTTGCTGGGCGATGTCACGCGCACGCTGTTGTTGCGCGACTGGAACGCCACGGCCGTCGAAACGTCCGAGCGCCGTCAGGTGCAGCAATGCATCGAAGCGCAGGCACGACTGACCCCGGATGCCGTGGCGCTGGTGACCGAGCAGACCACGCTGACGTATGCGCAACTCAATGCCCAGGCCAACCGTTTGGCCCATGCATTGATCGAGCGCGGCGTCGGCCCCGACGTATTGGTCGGGCTGGCGATGTCGCGCAGCGTGCAGATGGTGGTCGGCCTGCTGGCGATCCTCAAGGCGGGCGGTGCCTACGTGCCGCTGGATCCGGCCTATCCGCAGGATCGTCTGACCTACATGGTCGAGGACAGCGGCATTGCCTTGCTGCTGACTGAATCCAGCCTGCAACCGCGCTTTGCCGATGTCGCGGTGACCACGCTGTTGCTCGATCAGCCAGCACAATGGCTGGCTGCTTACAGCGAACGCGATCCGCAGGTGCTGATCGATGAGCACAACCTCGCCTACGTGATCTACACCTCCGGCTCCACCGGCAAGCCGAAGGGCGTGACCTTGCGTCATGGCGGCATGAGCAACCACATGCAGTGGATGCAGGAATGCCTGCAACTGACGCCTGCGGATCGCGTTCTGCAAAAGACTGCGATCAGCTTCGATGCGTCGGTCTGGGAATTCTGGCTGCCGCTGATGAACGGCGCGCAACTGGTGCTAGCCTCGGCGCAATTCAATCTTGACCTGACCACGCTGTGGGCCGATGTCGCACGCCTGCGCATCAGCGTGCTGCAAATGGCGCCGTCGCTGCTGCAGGCGCTGTTGCCGCTGGCGAGCCGTGAACAACTAACCTCGTTGCGGCTGTTGCTGTGCGGTGGCGAGGCGCTGAGTGCGCACTTGTCGCGTCAAGTGCTGGCGCTGTTCGACGGCGAATTGCGCAATCTCTACGGCCCGACCGAAGCGACCATCGACACCAGCAGCCACGCCGTGCCGCGCTCGGTCGAAGATGACGCGCGGATCATGCCGATCGGGCGTCCGATCAACAATGTCCGCACCTATGTGCTGGACGCGGCGCTGCAACCTTGCGCCATCGGTGCCACGGGCGAGTTGTACATCGCCGGTGACTCGCTGGCCCGCGGGTATCACCAGCGCGGCGCGCTGACCGCCGAACGCTTTATTCCTGATCCATTCGCCGGTTTCGGAGGCCGTCTGTACCGCACCGGCGACCTGGCGCGCTATGCCGAGGACGGCGTGATCGAGTACATCGGCCGCATCGACCATCAAGTGAAGATCCGCGGTCTGCGCATCGAACTGGGTGAAATCGAAGCACGCCTGCAAGCACTGCCCGAGGTTCGTGATGCGGTGGTGCTGGCACGGGAAGAGTTGAGCGGGCCGAACCTGGTCGCTTATCTGGTCAGCCACGACAACAGCCTCGACTCGGCGCCTCTGGCCGAGCAACTCAAGGCGCAATTGGCCCGGCAGGTGCCGGATTTCATGGTGCCGACCCACCTGGTGTTCCTTGACCAATTGCCGCTGACGCCCAACGGCAAACTCGATCGCAAGGCCTTGCCGGCGCCGGACACCCGCGCGCATCAGTCGGTCTATCTGGCGCCGCAAAGCGAGCTGGAATGCAAGGTCGCGGTGATCTGGCAAGACGTGTTGAAAATCGAGCAGGTCGGGCTGGCTGACGACTTCTTCGAACTCGGCGGGCACTCGCTGCTGGTGGTCAATGTGGTCTCGCGCCTGCAACTCGAACTGGGCCTGAAGCTGACGCCCCAACTGATATTCCAATTCCCGGTGCTGGGTGCGTTTGTCGCGCAACTCGAGCAGTCCGGCGAGCAAATGAGCACGTCGAAATTGAGCAAGCTTGAAGCGCTGCTTGATGAATTTGAGGAGGTTTGATGGACACCGCTGTCGCACAACGTATTGCCAGGCGCTTCATAACGCTGCCGCTGGAAAAACGTCGCTTGTACTTGCAGAAAATGCTCGAAGAGGACGTTTCCCCGGCGAACCTGCCGATTCCGCCTGTCAGTGCCGAGTTCGACACCTTGTCGTTGTCTTTCGCCCAGGAACGCCAATGGTTCCTGTGGCAGCTGGATCCCGACAGTGCTGCTTACCACATGCCCACAGCCCTGCGTTTGCGCGGGCCGCTGGACGTCGCTGCACTGGAGAAAAGTTTCCATGCGCTGGTGGCGCGCCACGACAGTCTGCGCACCACCTTCGTGCTCAACGGCGAGCACGCCGTGCAGCAGGTACAAGCGGTTTCGCCGGTGCAACTGCAAGCGCAAGTACTGGCGCAGATGCCGGACGAAACGCAACTGCGTCACCTGATCGAAGAAGAAACCCGTCAACTGTTCGACCTGCAACAAGGACCATTGCTGCGCACACGCCTGCTGCAACTGGCGCCTGACGATCATGTGCTGATCGTGACCTTGCACCACATCGTCTCCGATGGCTGGTCGATGCAGGTGATGGTCGAGGAGCTGGTCACAGGTTACGCCGCGTTCATTCAAGGGCAGACGCCGCTGTTGCCCGAATTGCCGATCCAGTACGCCGACTATGCAATCTGGCAGCGGCACTGGATGGAGGCGGGCGAGCGTGAGCGTCAACTCGAATACTGGATCGCGCGCCTCGGCGGTCAGCAACCGGTACTCCAATTGCCGAGCGATTTTGCCCGCCCGGCGGTCATGAGTTATCGCGGTGCACGTCTGGAGCTGGACATCGACACCGCGTTGGCCAGCGGTCTCAAGCAGATGGCGCAACGCGAAGGGGTCAGTCTGTTCATGATCCTGCTGGCCTCGTTCCAGGCGTTGTTGCATCGCTACAGCGGCCAGAATGACATCCGCGTCGGCGTGCCGACGGCCAACCGCAACCGCGTGGAAACCGAGCGCCTGATCGGCTTTTTCGTCAACACCCAGGTGCTCAAGAGCGAGGTCGACAGTCAGGACCCGTTCAGCGCGTTGCTGCAGCAGGTCAAGCAGACTGCGCTGGGCGCCCAGGCGCATCAGGATCTGCCGTTCGAGCAATTGGTCGAAGCGCTGCAACCCGAGCGCAACCTCAGTCACAGTCCGCTGTTCCAGGTGATGTTCAATCACCAGACCCAAGGCTTGTCGACTGCAGCGCCGGTGGGCGGTTTGAAAGTCGAGGGCTTGCGTTGGGATAGCCACAGCGCGCAGTTCGATCTGACCCTGGAAACCGTCGAGCACAGCGACGGCCTGTCGGCGGCGCTGATCTACGCCACCGATCTGTTTGGCGCCGACACCGTCGCGCGCATGGCCGGGCATTGGCAGAACCTGTTGCGCGGGATTGTCGCCAATCCGGCACAGACCATCGGCGAACTGCCGCTGCTGAGCGCCGCCGAGCATCAAGCGCAGCTCAACGACGGCAACCGCAGCGTCGTGCCGGCACCGGAAAAGGGCTTCGTTCATCAACTGTTCGAAGTACAAGCGGCGCGCACTGCCGATGCCCCGGCGCTGGTGATTGATGGCCAACGCTTGAGCTACGCTCAGCTCAATGCCCGGGCCAACCAGTTGGCGCGCAAGCTGCAAACTCTCGGTGTGGCGCCGGATGTGCTGGTCGGCATTTCGGTCGAGCGCAGCACGCACATGCTGGTCGGTCTGCTGGCGATCCTCAAGGCGGGCGGCGCCTATCTGCCGCTGGATCCAGCATTCCCGCAGGATCGTCTGGCGTACATGATCGATGACAGCTGCATCGATTTGCTGTTGACGCAGAGCTCGCTGCTCAGCCAGTTGCCGGTCCCGGACGCTGTCACCACGCTGGTGCTGGATCAAGAGGGCGACTGGCTCGATGGCTTTGCCGGCGATGATCTGCCGACACATCTTGACACCGAGCATCTGGCTTACGCGATCTACACCTCCGGCTCCACCGGCCAGCCGAAAGGCGTGATGGTTCGCCACGGTGCGTTGACCAATTTCGTCGCCAGCATGGCCAAGGCCCCGGGCCTGGTCGCGCAGGATCGGGCGCTGTCGCTGACCACGTTCTCGTTCGATATTTTTGGCCTGGAAATCTATGTACCGCTGATGGTCGGCGCGTGCATCGTCCTGACCGGTCAGGAGGTCGCTCAGGATCCGTACGCGGTGCTGGCGCTGATGACCGCCGAGCAGGTCAACGTGGTGCAGGCGACGCCGTCGACCTGGCGTATGCTGCTCGACAACGAAAACGCCGCACAGCTGCGCGGTTGCAAGTGCCTGTGCGGCGGCGAAGCGCTGCCTCAGGAATTGGCGGTGCGCCTGCTTGCGCTGGGCGGTGAAGTGTGGAACCTCTACGGGCCGACCGAAACCACGATTTGGTCGGCGTTGCATCCGCTGCGTTCGCAGGATGCGCAACCTTGGCTGGGCGGGCCGATTGACAACACCACGCTGTACATCGTCGGTGCCGATTTGCTGCCGGTGCCTTATGGCGTGGCCGGTGAGTTGCTGATCGGCGGTGAAGGCCTGGCGCGCGGTTACTTCCAGCGTCCGGCGCTGACGGCCGAACGGTTTGTGCCGCACCCTTATTCCGCGACGGGCGAGCGTCTGTACCGCACTGGCGACCTTGCGCGTCAGCGTGCCGACGGCATCCTCGAATACCTCGGCCGGATCGACCATCAGGTGAAAATCCGTGGCTTCCGCATTGAGTTGGGCGAGATCGAAGCGCGTCTGCTCGAACAGGACGCCGTGCGCGAAGCGGCCGTGCTGGCGCAGGATGCTCCGGGTGGTCAGGCGCTGGTGGCTTACGTGGTGCCGAGCGCTGATCTGAGCACGCTCGATGCCGACGCACAGAGCCGCTTGCGCGACAGCCTCAATGCACGCCTCAAGATCAATCTGCCGGATTACATGGTGCCGGCGCACATGGTGCTGCTGGCGCGTTTCCCGCTGACGCCGAACGGCAAGCTCGATCGCAAACAGTTGCCCAAACCCGATGCCAGCCAATGGCGCAAAACCTATGTGGCCCCAGAGACGCCGGTGCAACAGGCCGTTGCGTCGATCTGGGCCGAGATTCTCAAGGTCGAACGTGTCGGCCTCAGTGACAATTTCTTCGAGCTGGGCGGTCATTCGTTGCTGGCCACGCAAGTGGTGTCGCGCATTCGCCAGCACCTCGAGATTCAGGTGCCGTTGCGCCTGCTGTTCGCCCACAATAGCCTGCAAGGGTTTGTCGAGGCGCTGGCCCCGGCGTCTGCCGAGCAGGACCCGGCGATCAGCCGCGTTTCGCGCGAGCAGCCGCTGGCCTTGTCTTTCGCGCAACAGCGCCAGTGGTTCCTCTGGCAACTGGACCTGACCAGCAGCGCTTATCACATCCCGGCGGCGCTGCGTTTGCGCGGCGAACTGGATCAAGTGGCGCTGCAACAGAGTTTCGATGCGCTGGTGGAACGCCATGAAAGTTTGCGTACCCGCTTCGTGCTGGACAACGAACGTCCGGTGCAAGTCATTGAGGCTGCTGCCGCCGTGACCATCGCGGTTGCATCGGTCGATGCCGCGCTCGACGCGCCAGCCCTGCGTGGCTTGATCGAAGCCGAAACCCGGCAACTGTTCGATTTGCAGCGTGGGCCGCTGTTGCGGGTCAAACTCCTGCAATTGGCCGCTGACGACCATGTGCTGATTCTGACCCAACACCACATCGTCTCCGATGCCTGGTCGATGCAAATCATGGTCGATGACCTGATGCAGCTGTACGCCGGTTTCAGTCAGGGTCAACCGGCTGCACTGGCACCGTTGCCGATCCAGTACGCCGACTATGGCCACTGGCAGCGGCAATGGCTGGAAGCGGGGGAGCAGCAACGGCAACTGGATTACTGGACGGCGCAGTTGGGCGGCGAACAGCCGATTCTCGAACTGGCCACCGATCATCCGCGTCCGGCACAGCAAAGCTATCGCGGCGCGCGCCTGCCGATCAGCCTTGAACCGGCGCTGGCGGAAGGTCTCAAGCGTCTGGCCAAAGAGCGCAACACCACGTTGTTCATGCTGTTGTTGGCGGGCTTCCAGACCTTGTTGCATCGCTACACCGGGCAAAACGATATTCGCGTCGGCGTGCCGATTGCCAATCGTAATCGCGTGGAAACCGAGCGCCTGCTGGGCTTCTTCGTCAACACGCAAGTGCTCAAGGCTGACATCGACGGCAACCTGCGTTTCGACCAGTTGCTTGATCAGGTCAAGCAGCGCGCCTTGGGAGCGCAAGCGCATCAGGATCTGCCGTTCGAGCAGTTGGTGGAATTGCTCGCACCCGCTCGCAACCTGAGCCATACACCGTTGTTTCAGGTGATGTTCAACCACGCCAGCGATGCGCGTCGCGCCGTCTCGGCGTTGCCAGGCCTGAGCCTGGAAGAGCTGACCTGGGACGCCGGCACCGCACAGTTCGACCTGACGCTGGACACCTTCGAGTTCGATGAAGGCATCAGTGCGGCGCTGTCGTATGCCAGCGATCTGTTCGAACCTGCGACCATCGCCCGGCTGGGTGAGCATTTCCTCAATCTGTTGCGCGCGATCGTCGCACAGCCGACCCGACGCATTGGCGAACTGCCGATGCTCGACGCGGCGCAGCGCCGAGTGATCGTCGAAGACTGGAACCACACGTTTGCCGACTACCCGAATCAGCAGCCGGTGCATCATTTGATCGAAGCGCAGGTCGAGCGTGCTCCGCACGCGGTGGCGCTGGTGTTCGAAGGGCAGTCGCTGACTTACCGTGAACTCAACGAGCGGGCCAACCGTTTGGCCCATGCCCTGATCGCGCGGGGCATTGGCCCGGATGTGCTGGTGGGCATCTCGGTGCATCGCAGTCTGGAAATGGTCGTCGGCTTGCTGGCCATTCTCAAGGCTGGTGGCGCTTACGTGCCGCTGGATCCGGAGTACCCGACCGAACGTCTGGCGTACATGATCGATGACAGCGGCATTCAATGGTTGTTGACGCAACAGGCGCTGGTCGAGACCTTGCCGATTCCCGATCACGTGCAGACGCTGCTACTCGACGCCGATGACGCGTGGCTGGGCGACGCCGAGTCGAGCAATCCGACGCCAGCGCTGACCGCACAAAACCTCGCGTACGTGATTTATACCTCCGGCTCCACCGGCAAGCCGAAGGGCGCCGGCAACAGCCACGGCGCGCTGACCAACCGCTTGTGCTGGATGCAGCAGGCTTATGAGCTGCGCGGCGGTGACAGCGTGCTGCAAAAGACGCCGTTCAGTTTTGATGTGTCGGTTTGGGAATTCTTCTGGCCCCTGATGACCGGTGTACGTCTGGTCGTCGCGGCACCGGGCGACCATCGTGATCCGGCGAAACTGGTCAGCCTGATCGAGCGCGAAGCGATCACCACCCTGCATTTTGTGCCGTCGATGCTGCAAGCGTTTGTGCTGGATGCCAATGTCAGCCGCTGCACCAGCCTGACCCGCATTGTCTGCAGCGGCGAAGCGCTGCCGGTCGATGCGCAGCAACAGGTCTTCGCCAAGTTGCCGAATGCCGGTCTGTACAACCTCTACGGCCCGACCGAAGCGGCGATCGACGTGACCCATTGGACCTGCCGCGACGAAGGTCGCGATGCGGTGCCGATCGGCGAGCCGATTGCCAACCTGATGACCTATATTCTCGACGCCGAACTCAACCCGGTGCCGAGTGGTGTCAACGGCGAGCTGTACCTCAGTGGTCAAGGGCTGGCGCGCGGCTACCACCGTCGCCCGGAATTGACCGCCGAACGCTTTGTCGCCAGTCCGTTCGTGGCCGGCGAGCGCCTGTATCGCACCGGCGATCTGGCGCGCTATCGCCCGAACGGCGTGATCGACTACATCGGCCGTATCGACCATCAGGTGAAGATCCGCGGTTTCCGCATTGAGCTGGGTGAGATCGAAGCGCGCCTGCTCGAGCACGACGCCGTGCGTGAAGCGGTGGTCGTTGCGCAGGACAGCCGCAGCGGCAAAGTCCTCAGTGGTTATGTCGTCGCTACCGAGTTCGACGCGTCGGACTGGCCGTCGATGCGTGAAACCCTGCAGGCGCATTTGCGCCAGACCTTGCCGGAACACATGGTGCCTGCGCACCTGACCCTGTTGCAGAGCATGCCGCTGAGCCCCAACGGCAAGCTCGACCGCAAGGCACTGCCAGCGCCGGATGTGGCCGAAGCCCAGCAAGATTTTGTCGCGCCGATCAATGCGATTGAAACAGCGCTCGCGGAAATCTGGCAAGCGGTGCTCGGTGTGGCTCAGGTCGGTACGGCGGATAACTTCTTCGCCCTCGGTGGCGACTCGATCAACTCGATTCAAGTGGTCAGCCGCGCGCGTCAGCAAGGCATTGGCCTGACGCCGAAAGACCTGTTTCTGCATCAGAACATTCAAGCGTTGGCGCGCGCGGCCACGGCCGCCGAGGAAGCACTGATCGATCAAGGCCCGGTCACGGGTGACAGTCCGCTGGTGCCGATGCAGCAGTGGTTCTTCGCCAGTGATATTCCGCACCGCGAGCACTGGAACCAGTCCGTCATGCTGACGCCGCGCGAGGCGCTGAACGTCGCGCACTTGCAGCAGGCGTTGGCGCATGTCGTGGCGCATCACGACGCCTTGCGTCTGCGTTTTGTGCCGGCGAGCAATGGCGCTTGGCAGGCCAGCCATCAAGCACCCGCCGAGCAGGTGCCGGAAATCTGGCAACGCTCAGCCGAGGGCGCTGACGAAATTGTCGCCATCGCCGATCAGGCCCAACGCAGTCTCGATCTGCAAAACGGCCCGTTGTTGCGCTGCACACTGATTGCCGTGCAGGACGGCAGCGAGCGTCTGCACCTGGCGATTCACCACTTGGTGATGGACGGCGTATCGTGGCGCGTGTTGCTGGAAGATTTGCAAACGGCCTATCGTCAACTGAGTTCGAACCAAGCGGTGACGCTGCCGGCGAAATCCACCGCGTTCAAAACCTGGGCTGAACAGTTGCAGGCCTATGCGCACAGCGAAACGCTGAACAAGGAACTCGACTACTGGGCCCGTCAGCTCGATCAGGCCTTGCCGGAGTTGCCGCGCAGTCGTCCCGAGGGCAGCCAGGCGTCGCTGCATGGCCGTTCGGTCAATACGCGGCTGGATGCCGAACAGACCCATCGTCTGCTCAAGCAGGCGCCGTCGGCGTATCGCACTCAGGTCAATGACTTGTTGCTCAGCGCCCTGGCGCAAGTGATTTGCCAGTGGACGGCGCAACCGGCGTGCCTGGTGCAGCTTGAGGGTCATGGTCGCGAAGAGCTGTTCGATGGCGTCGACCTGAGCCGCACGGTGGGCTGGTTCACCAGCCTGTTCCCGGTGCTGCTGACCCCGGCGAAACAGCCGGCCGAGGCGATCAAACGCATCAAGGAACAACTGCGCGCGGTACCGGAAAAAGGCCTGGGTTATGGCGTGTTGCGCTACCTTGGCGCGGACGCTGTCCAGCAACGTCTGGCGCAATTGCCGCAAGCGCGGATTACCTTCAACTACCTCGGCCAGTTCGATCAGAGCTTCGATGAGCACGCGCTGTTCGTACCGAGTGAAGAGGGCAGCGGGGCCGGGCACGGCGACGACGTCGCCCTGAGCAACTGGCTGACCATCGATGGCCGGGTGTTCAACGGGCAATTGTCGCTGGATTGGACGTTCAGCCGCGATGTCTTCGACGAAGCGGTGATTCAGCAACTGGCTGATGCTTACGCGGTGGCGCTGGAGCAGTTGATCGAGCATTGCTGCTGCGAGGAACATCAGGGCCTGACGCCTTCCGACTTCCCGTTGGCGCGTCTGACCCAGCCGCAGCTGGATCGTCTGCCGGTGCCGGTGGCTCAGGTTGACGATATCTATCCGCTGTCGCCGATGCAGGACGGCATGCTGTTCCACACCTTGGCCGACGACAGTTCCGGTTTGTATATCAATCAGATCAGCCTGCCGGTGCACGGTCTGGACACCGAACGGTTTGCTCGGGCCTGGGAATACGTGATCGGCCGCGAGGATATTCTGCGCACCAGTTTCCACTTCCCGGAAGGCTCGAATACTCCGGTGCAGATCGTCCATCGTCAGGTCGAATTGCAACTGACCGTGGAAGACTGGCGCACAAAAGACATCAGTGAAGCCGCCGTCACCGAACGGGCAACCGCCGATTATCTGGCCGGGTTCGACCTCAGCCAGGCGCCGTTGCAGCGCGTCTTGCTGCTGCGTCTGGAAGACGATCGCTACCAGATGATCTGGACCTGCCACCACATCCTGATGGACGGCTGGAGCAGTTCGCGGTTGTTCGGTGAGGTGATGCAGTTCTACAGCCATGGCCAGGTGCAGGGGCGCAATGGCCGCTATCGCGAATTCATCGAATGGCTGCAACGCCAGGATCAGGGGTCGCTGGAAGGTTTCTGGCGCAACCGCCTCGAGCCGCTGCAACAGGCGACGTCGCTGAATCAGGCGATGTTCCCGCGGCATGTCGAGGAACTGCCGGGGCACGAGGCGATTTACTCACGTTGGGATGCGGCGCAAACCGCGCGCTTGCAGCAGGTTTGCCGTGCCTTGCAAATCACCCCGAACACCTTGATTCAGGGTGCGTGGTTGCTGCTGCTGCAACGCTTTACCGGGCAGAACACCGTGGTGTTCGGCGCGACCGTTTCGGGGCGCCCGGCCGGTTTGGCCAACGCCGACAATATTCTTGGCCTGTTCATCAACACCTTGCCGGTGATTCAGACCCTGCGCCCGGAGCAGCCGCTGGATCAGTGGCTGCAGCAACTGCAGGCTTACAACACCGATATTCGCGAGTTTTCCCATGCACCGCTGGCGGACATTCAGCGTTGGTCGGGGCTGGGCGGGCAGGGCTTGTTCGACAGCATCATCGTTTTCGAGAACTACCCGATCGACGAACGTCTGGGCGAGCAGCAGGACAGCGGTCTGAGCTTCGGTGAGTCGCGCAATCATGACGTGACCAACTTCCCGATGGACCTGGCGGTCAATCTCGGCGAGCAGCTGTCGATCGAATATCTGTTCCTGCGCAATGCCTTCAGCCTGGATGCGGTGGAGCAGATCCGTCGCACCCTGGAAGACACCCTTGAAGCCATGATCGTCGCGCCGAGCGAGCGTCTGGGCAACCTGCAGCGTTTGTCCGCGCAACAATGGCAAGCGTTTGAACAATGGAGCGCAGCGCCTGGCGCAAGTTATCAGGCGCAGTTGCTGCCTGAGTTGATTGCCCGCCATGCCCAGTCGCGTCCAGAGGCCACGGCACTGGTGTGCGGTGACGCTACGCTGAGCTACGGTGAACTGGAGCGTCGCGCCAACCGTCTCGCTCATCGTCTGATCGAACTGGGTGCCGGGCCGGAAGCGGTCATCGGTGTGGCGCTGGAGCGCTCGGTCGAGATGGTCGTGGCGTTGCTCGCGGTGATGAAAAGCGCTTCGGCGTATGTGCCGCTGGACATCGATTATCCGCCGGAGCGTCTGGCGTTCATGATCGAAGATTCGGCCATGGCGCTGCTGCTCACCCACACGCAGGTGCAGGAGCGCTTGCCGGTGGTTGAGGGCCTGGCCCGTCTGGCCATCGATGGTTTCGACGACAGCGGTTACCGCGACACGCCGCCGGTCAGCGGCTTGCTCGCAGGCAACCTTGCGTATCTGATCTACACCTCCGGCTCCACCGGGCGGCCGAAAGGTGTCGCGGTGGCGCACGGGCCGATGAGCATGCATTGCCAGGCCATCGCCGAGCTGTACGACATGGACGAGCACAGCCGTGAACTGCATTTCATGTCGTTCGCCTTTGACGGCGCCCACGAGCGCTGGCTGAGCACGTTGTTCAGTGGCGGCACGCTGGTGATCCGTGATGCCAGTTTGTGGACACCGGAACAGACCTTCGAGGCCCTGCATCAGCACGGCATCACGATTGCCTGTTTCCCGCCGGCCTACCTGAAACAACTGGCCGAATACGCCGCACACAGCCAATTGGCGCCGCCGCCGGTGCGCGTATATTGCTTCGGCGGCGACGCGGTGCCGGATCAAACCTTTGAGCAGGTGAAAGCCGCGTTGCGTCCGCAATTCTTCACCAACGGTTATGGCCCGACCGAAACCGTGGTCACGCCGATGCTGTGGAAGGTGCCGGTCAGCGAGCGCTGTGAAGCGGCTTACGCGCCGATCGGTCGTGCTGTCGGCGAGCGTGCGCTGTACGTGCTCGACGAAGATCTCAACCCGCTGCCACCGGGCATTGCCGGCGAGCTGTACATCGGCGGCCAGGGCATCGCCCGTGGTTACTACCAGCGTCCGGACTTGAGTGCCGAGCGTTTCGTGCCGGACCCGTTCGGCCCGCCGGGTGAGCGTCTGTATCGCAGCGGTGACCTGGTGCGCCAGCGTGCCGACGGCGTGCTCGATTACGTCGGGCGGATCGACCATCAGATCAAGGTGCGCGGCTTCCGTATAGAACTGGGTGAAATCGAAGCCAGTCTGCGCCAGCTCGCCGATGTCAGCGATGCCTTGGTGATCGCCCGCGACAGTGCTTCGGGCAAACAATTGATCGGTTACGTGGTGACACCAGAAGGCGTGGCCATTGGTGATCGACTGAAGTCCGAGTTGCGTGCGCAACTGCCCGATTACATGGTGCCGGCGCAGGTGATCTGCCTGGCCGCGTTGCCGGTCACGCCGAACGGCAAACTCGATCGTCAGGCCTTGCCTGAGCCCGAGTTCAAAGGCGCGGAGTATGTGCCAGGGCGCAGCCGTGACGAGCAACTGCTGGCCGAGGTCTGGGCCGATGTGTTGCAAGTGGAGCGCGTGGGCATCACCGACAACTTCTTCGAACTGGGTGGCGACTCGATCCTCAGCCTGCAAGTGGTCTCGCGGGTGCGTAACCATGCGGAGCTGAAGCTGGATCTGAAACTGCGCGATCTGATGCGTGGCCAGACCATCGAAGCGATTTTCGAGCAGCGTTCGAGCGCAGTGGCGAGCGTGATTGAAGACGTGACGCAGGTGGCGGCCGAAGGGCAGTTCAACCTGATTCCGATCCAGCAATGGCTGTTCGATCAGCGCATGAGCGAGCCGCATCACTACAACCAGGCATTGATGTTGCGAGCGCGGCAGGCGCTCAACCTGCCAGCGCTGGAAATGGCCCTGCGCGCGATGATGCAGCAACACGATGCACTGCGCTTGCACTTCAGCGATGTCGGCGGGCGCCATTATCAACATTACCAGCCGCTGGCGGACATGCACGCGCAATGGGCCAGCGAACCGTTGCTGTGGCAGCACGAAGTGGCCGATGAAGCCGAGCTGGAACTGTACGCCGAGCAAGTGCAACGCAGCCTTGACCTGCAAAACGGCCCGGTGTGGCGCACGGCGCACGTGACCTTGGCGGATGGCGAAATCCGCGTGCTGATGGTCATTCATCACTTGGTGATCGACACGGTGTCGTGGCGTTTGCTGTTGCAGGATTTGCAGGTGGCTTACGAGGCGTACAGCGCCGGTGGCTCGCCGAACCTGCCGATTCGCACCAGCAGCTATCGCGCCTGGGCCGAAGGCTTGCAAGCCTACGCGGCGGATTATCCGCCGGAGGAAAAGGCCTGGTGGCTGGCGCAGATCGACCAGCCCGGCAGCGAGTTGCCGTGCGATAACCCGCGCGGCAAGAATCAGGTGCAATACCAGTCGGTAGCGCATTTGGGCTTGTCGGAACAGCACACCCAGCAACTGCTCAAGCAAGTGCCGGCGGTGTATCAGACGCAGATCAACGATGTGCTGCTGGCGGCGTTGAGCCGGGTGTTGTGCCGCTGGAGTGAGCAGTCCTCGGTGCTGATTCAACTTGAGGGCCACGGTCGTGAGGACCTGGTCAAGGACATCGACCTGAGCCGCAGTCTCGGCTGGTTCACCAGCATGTTCCCGGTGCGCCTGACACCGGGCGAGAACGCCGACATCGGCACCTCGGTGCGTGCCGTGCAACGGCAATTGGCGGTGGTGCCGAACAAGGGCCTGGGTTACGGCGTGCTGCGTCACATGAGCGGCGGGCAAATGGCTGAAACATTGAGTCAGGCACCGCAGGCACGGGTGACCTTCAACTACCTCGGGCAGTTTGACCAGAGCTTCGATGACAAGGCCATGCTGGTGCCGGCGGCAGAAAGCTACGGCAGTTGCTACAGCCCGCACGCTGCCTTGGGTAACTGGCTGGAAGTGGTGGGGCAGGTGTATGACGGGCGCTTGGCCTTGCGCTGCATTTACAGCACCCGTCGTTACCGCGCCGAGACCGTCGAACAGCTGATGCGCGAGTATCAGGCGGAACTGGAGGCGTTGATCGAGCACTGTGTCGCACAAGCGGCCTAAGTATTGGGCCTGATCCATCGTTATACACAGAGGAGCCCTGGCGGCTCCTCTTTTTGTCTGTGGCTATTTCATAAGGAAACCTGCGATGTCCCTGCATCCGGAACTCAATGCCTTCCTCGACCTGGCCGAAGAAAGCCAGGCCGACGGCCCCGGCCCGTTTCATTTGTCGACGCCGGCTCAGGCCCGGGAAGCTTTCGAGCGCACCACGGAGCAGTTGCGCTGGGGCGCTCCGTCGCAGGTCGCTTGCGTGACGCTGCCGTACACCGCACGTGACGGTGCCAGCCTGGAATTGCGCCTGTACCGTCCCGCCAATACGCAGGCCGAGGCGCTGCCGGTGCTGGTGTATTTCCACGGTGGCGGTTATGTGGTCGGCAGTCTGCAATCCCACGATGGCGTATGCCGCGAGTTCTGCGCCCGGACGCCGTGTGCAGTGTTGTCGGTGGGCTATCGCGTGGCCCCGGAGCACAAGTTTCCAACGCCGCTCAATGATGGGGCCGATGCCCTGGCCTGGCTGGCGCAGCACGCCGCGGCTGAAGGTCTGGATGTCACGCGCGTGGCGTTCGGTGGCGACAGCGTCGGTGCCACATTGGCGACGGTGCTGGCCCTGCAATCGGCGCGCGAACCGCACTCGCTGGCGATCAGACCTTGCCTGCAATTGCTCTGCTATCCGGTGACGGACGCGTCGACCAGCAGCCCCTCGACCGAGCTGTTTGGCGAAGGCTATCTGCTGGAAAGCGAGACACTGGAATGGTTTTACCGGCACTACGCCAACGACGCCGCGGATCGTCTGGACTGGCGCTTCTCGCCGTTGCTGGCGACGGATTTCCAAGGCATGGCCCCGGCGGTGATTGCCCTGGCCGGGCACGATCCGTTACTGGATGAAGGCCGCGCCTATGCCCGGCGTCTGCAAGAGCAGGGCGTCAGTGTGGAGCTGATCGAGTACAACGGTTTGATTCACGACTTCCTGCGTCTGCAGAGCGTGGTTCCAGACATCGATAACGTCTACACACAACTCACCCAAACCCTGCGCACAGCCCTCTCGCACTAATCTCATTTCTCTGTAGATACCGTCTTGCCCCTCATCGGGCAAGGGCAATTTTCGGGTCAAATGGCTGACCCGATTTGAGAACGGCATAGACGAAATGCAGCAGCTTACGCATCGCTGCACAGATGATTTGCTTGGGGGCCTTGCCGTTGGCCTTCAAGCGGTCCTTCATGGCGATGATTGCTTTGTTGTGCTTCAGTGCAACCAATCCAGGCATGTATAGACCCGCCCGAACGC
>NZ_FYDT01000084.1:0-14290 GCF_900187585.1 Pseudomonas sp. Irchel 3E19 | reverse complement strand
TGGAAAAACGCTATGAATCAGTTTGCGATTTTGTACGGAGATCGATTCATCAGGTCAAACTGGTGAAATGAAGGCCTGCCTAACGGCAGGCCATTACCAGCCCGCACACAAAAAATCTGACACTCTCGTTCTCTGACGTCCAAGAGGCTGCACCCATGACCGATCCAACCACAACCGCAACCCCCTTCACCCGCTGCGACCACGTCGACCACCACCTCTTCGCCGTACAACCCGGCATCCCGCTACTCGACGCCCTCGAACACGCCTCTGTCTACCTGAGCTGCGCCGAAGCCCTCGCCCATCAAGCCCCCACCGCCACCCGCCCGGAACACTCCGGTTCACTGCACTGGGCCAGTCAGCAAATGCTCGGTACTGCTCGCGCGTTGCTGCAAGCGTCGATCGAGGGTTTGCAAGCCGCGCAGGCTGGGGGTGAGGCATGAGTTCGCACATTTCGATGACGCACAACGAGGCCAGCATTGCGGTATTGCTGGTCTCCACCGAGGCGCCGCTGGATGTGTTGCACGCCAGCGCCGCGAGTCGGTTTTTGGCGGTGACGCAGATGATGGAGAGTCTGGCCAGCCTGGATATCACTTCGGCCAAGGGCGCAGATGTGCCGCAACTGGCGCATGCGGCGGCGATGTTGTTGCGTGATGGTTGTGATGTGATGGACGTGTTGGGGCGGCAGATTCGCTTGCGGGTTTGAGTTAAACCCGGACGCCCGGTGGGTTACAAAAACTGTGGGAGCCAGCCTGCTGGCGATAGCGGTGAGTCAGTTGTCAGTGATGTTGAAGACCGTTTGCACTCGCCAGCAGGCTGGCTCCCACATGAAAAGCAAATCGAAGGGATGCATTCATTGACTACCCCACAACGGTGTAATGTCAGGGAATACCGATGCTCGACACCAACGAAAGCGAATACATACGTGATCTGATTCGTCGTGAGCAGGAGCGCAACGCTGAGCTTGAAACGATCCGCGCCGCGCTTTGCGAAGGTGAGTCCAGCGGAAACCTCGCCCCTTCAATCCCGAGGCGTTCAAACAGAGGATGTTGAAAGCACAAGGCTGAGTATCGCCTTACACCTGCCGCCGAAGGTGACCTTGAGGCCATCTGGAGTTATACCGCCGTAGTGAATACCGCATCTGCAATGTAAAACACCCTCTACCATTCGTCTGAAACACTAACGCACCTGTCAGATCTGACAGGTGCGCAATTTGTAGAAAAGCGCTTTGATCGACCCTGCCCGTCCTTACCCCGCAGGAGTCGCAGACGTGACCACAACCCAGACACCCGACAACACCGTGTTGGCGCTCTACCCACCCCGCGCTCCTGAAGCGACTACGCCGATAATTGGCGCACATTATGGTGTACCTAAACACGTATATGACCTCAAACCCATGGGCCTGACCATTGTCGTCGATCCTCTGCTGGATGGTACCGTCAATGCTGGCGATGTGATCCGCCTGATCCTGAACAACGCCAGTATCGAAGCGACAAAAACCATCCAGCCTGGCGAGGAAAACGCCGAACATACGCTGTACCTGCCCAAAGGCCTGTTGCTACCCGATCGCGACAATACGCTCGTTTACAGCATCGCCCGCGGCAGCCAGAACATTGGCAGATCGACGCCGGAATTGACCTTGTGGTACAACGCCAAACGCCCCGGCAACGAGGATCTCACACCGGGTGACGGCGCCCATTCAGAACTGCGACTGATCCTCCCGCAGGACGTGATCGACGACGGCATTGATGCCGAGCGCGCCAAACAAGGCGTGCAGGTGTGCTTTGCCTACCCCTACTGCCGCGCCTACGACGTGATCCGGTTGAACTGCAACGGCCAGGACGTCGTGCGAACCGTCACTGCCGCTGAAGCCCCGGCTACCCCTTCCGACGAGCCGACAACGATTTGCGTGATGGTCGGGGAAGATGTATTCCAGCGGGCGGGGGACAACACGAAGTTCGTCTTTTCCTACACCGTTCTCGATCAACTCCTCAACGGACCGGACACTGACTCGCCGTACTCTGGCAGGGTCGAGATCGATGTGCACCTGAAGGAAACCCGACTGGTCGCCCCCGATCTGGCCGAAGACCCGGACGATTGGAGCGATGACCCGAAAACCATCAGTCTGGCCAAACTCGGCAGCAAGGATCTCACCGTCCTGGTACACGCCTTCGCGCCGAGGTGGCAACCCAACGACAAAATCCGCGTGACCTACACCGCCACCAAACCTGGCGCCCCCGTGGTGTCGCACACCGTCGAGGCCGATGTCGGGCGCATTCCGTTCACCTACAAACTGATGGTGCCCAATGCCAAGGTCATCGCCGGCAGCGTGGCGCGGGCGAAATATGAGCTGATACGCGGCGGCGACATCATTGCTACATCCAACACCGCCAAAGCGACCGTAACCGACGCGGCCCCGATCCAGCTGACGCCAGTCGTACTGCTCGCTCCGGCCACCAACCCGATTGAT
The DNA here is from genome assembly GCF_900187585.1 of Pseudomonas sp. Irchel 3E19. Taxonomy (NCBI): domain Bacteria; kingdom Pseudomonadati; phylum Pseudomonadota; class Gammaproteobacteria; order Pseudomonadales; family Pseudomonadaceae; genus Pseudomonas; species Pseudomonas sp. Irchel 3E19. The sequence goes on along the minus strand of NZ_FYDT01000084.1, from coordinate 11,823 downwards.
CCGCTGAACAATTCAACAGGCGTCACGGTGCAAGCAACGTACCTGCAAGCCTTGCCGGGCGACAAGGCACAGTTGGTGATAGCCGGTGCCCAGCCATTTCTGCCAGTGACGCTCAACCCGAACAAACAAGCCGACTTCAGACTTGACGCGAAATTTCTCGCCGAGCGGCTTGGAAGTGATTCCAGAATCATTTGGCAATTGATTCGCGACGACAAGGTGATTGCCGAATCGCCGGAGTTCATACTGACCGTCAGCGCAATCAAACCTGAAGACCCACGGTTTCCGATCCCGACCATCATTGCCGTGAAGGATGACAGAACTCTGAATCTGGGCAGCTTTGCCGGTGGCACCCGGATGCTCGTGGCGCCGTGGCGCTTGATCGCCGTGGGGCAACCGTTCTGGGCCTGGTGCGAAGGCACCAACAGGAACGGCGCGACAGTGACGGAGGAGATTCATAACGGCGTGCCGATCGGCAGTACCAACAACCAAGGCGGACCGGTGTCGCGTGAGTTTCTGGATAAGCTGGCGGATGGTTCGACGATCAGAGTGTATGTGGCGGTGAATCTTGATGGGGTGGTGGATCGGGCGACAAGAGTGGTGTTTCCGGTGCGCAGTTATACCGTCAAGGCTTTGGAGGATGTGAAACCGACCATCGAATCGGCGAAGGACTCCAAGGGAGGGGATATTGCCCAGAACGGCACGACGACCGACACCACAATCACGCTCACCGGCACCGCGAGTAAAGGCCAGAGTGTCAAGATCCTGGACGGCACCACAGACCACGGCGACGCCATCGCGGATGCCTCAAGCGGTGTCTGGACGAAGACCATTACCGGGTTGAGTTTGAAGGCTCACAGTTTTACAGCCAAAGCGTTGTATGGCACGGGGCAGATTTCTGGAGCCAGGGCTTTGACTGTTGTTTCCAGACTCGTTGTGGATATGACACCGCTTTTACTTAATGGACTGAACATATCGATGGGTTTTACTGGCAACATGTGGCCAAGAAGCGGGAACGACCCCACGGGTACCTCAGCTACACGCGCTGCGATAGGTGGCCTCCCGCCTTACACCTATGAGTCTAGCGATTCGAGCATCGCGTCCGTCGACGGCAAAGGGACCGTGAGAAGTGAGGGGAACGGCTTAGCTACAATTATCGCTAAAGACAGCTCAGGGCAATCAATAACCTACAACGTAACCACGAGCAATGTCTCCACCTACCTCACCGGCGGGCCCATACGTTGCGATAATTTCGATTCATGGGTCCGATCCGTCGGGGGTAAAGTCATCCCCAAAAGCACACTCGACACACATATCCCCATTCTCAACATAAAATACGTCCCAAGTCCCCCCCAACCCGAGTGGGGCTATTACTTTTATGTATCACAAGTTTCCCGGGATGGGAGCGGGAGATACTGGGGCCAACCGCTCATGATCACAGGGCAGACCTCCCCAACGTTCAGTGCTCCTTCGACACTGATCGAACAAGGCACTTTTGTAAGCCGTGCATTTTGCCAAAAGCAGTGAAAGGGAAAAGGGGGCGCATTTATTCAATCGTGCTCGCGGTGTGCCATTCAGCCTCACTGCTGACTGACACACCGCTTTCGCGAGCAGGCTCGCTCCTACAGGGGATTGTGGCAATGGCTCAAGGGTTGTGGCGGTTGACTGCCCTGCCCGCGCTCCCTATCCTCGCGCCTGTCACGACTCATTCGTGATCGGGTTTGACGGCTCGGCGGTTTTTAAGGTGTGCATTGTTCTCCAACTTTGCTTGCGCGCTCGCGTGCTCGAAACAAAGTTAAATGGTGACTGTGTGCGGGGCACTTTCGAGTGCGCCGGGTACCTTAGACCGGTCCGTCAACCTGCGCACAGTTGCCACCTATTCGTTTGACGGCGACCAAGTGGCAGCTCTTGATGACTAAGGAGCTACACCCATGACCGATCCAACCACAACCGCAACCCCCTTCACCCGCTGCGACCACGTCGACCACCACCTCTTCGCCGTGCAACCCGGCATCCCGCTACTCGACGCCCTCGAACACGCCTCTGTCTACCTGAGCTGCGCCGAAGCCCTCGCCCATCAAGCCCCCACCGCCACCCGCCCGGAACACTCCGGTTCACTGCATTGGGCCAGTCAGCAAATGCTCGGCACTGCCCGCGCGTTGCTGCAAGCGTCGATCGAGGGTTTGCACGCCGCGCAGGCCGGGGGTGAGGCATGAGTTCGCACATTTCGATGACGCACAACGAGGCCAGCATTCCGGTTTTGCTGGTGTCCACCGAGGCGCCGCTGGATGTGTTGCACGCCAGCGCCGCGAGTCGGTTTTTGGCGGTGACGCAGATGATGGAGAGTCTGGCCAGTCTGGATATCACTTCGGCCAAAGGCGCAGATGTGCAGCAACTGGCGCATGCGGCGGCAATGTTGTTGCGTGATGGTTGTGATGTGATGGATGTGTTGGGACGGCAGATTCGCTTGCGGGTGTGAGTTAAACCCGGATGCCCCCGGTGGTTAACAAAACCTGTAGGAGCCAGCTGTCAGAGCACCTCGCTCAACACCATTTGTCGGAAAACCGCCCGCACCTGTCAGATCTGACAGGTGCGCAATCCCCAATAAAACGCTCTGATAGCTCCTGCCCGGTCCCACTATGCAGGAGCTTTTTTCATGACCAACTCGACCCCACCCGGCAACACCATCCTCGCGCTCGCCTTTCCAAGATTGGGCGGCATGACCGCGCCGGTCAATGACGCTCACGGCGGCATGCCGAAGAAGCACACTGATGAAGTCAAGGACGGTAAAGGCGCGTATGTCTTTATCGATCCGCCGTTGACGGGCACCCTGAACCCTGGAGATCTTCTGCAGATTTGGAAAATGGGCGATCTGGCACCGCTGGACGGTGTAACCATCATTGATCCAGACGCCGTTACGATCTTGCGTATTCCCAATGGTCGGCTGGATCATGACCGCCTCAACTACCTGTACTACACCATCAAGCGCGGCGGCGGTAATATCGGCACGTCCACACCGCCGCTCGAAATTCTCTACAACCGTATCCGTCCCGGTGGTGTGCATCGTCCGGGTTCCTCCGCTGGCGGTCATTCCGAACTTGAATTGCTGCTGGACGACCTTATCCAAAACGGCATCGGCCCCGACTTCGTCAGCGCTCAGGTGTGCGTGTCCTACCCCTATTGCCGCGCGTACGACACCATCCGCTTCAATTGCAACGCGCAATTCATGCACATCAAGGTGACACCGGATCAGGCGCCACCCCCGCCGAATCCCGGCTCAGGAGTGCCCACCAGAATCTGCTTCACCATCGACCGCGCCTTTCTCGACAAGGCGAAAGGTCAAGACCAGAAGCTGCATTTTTCCTACACTGTGGTCGACCAGCTTCTCAACCCAACTGACCCCGCCGCAACAAATTCACCGACACAGGTAGTGGACGAAGATCTGGATGGTAAGAGCTTGCCTATGCCGCTACTGCTGGAGCGGCTGGAGGAATATCCCGGTGATGATTTAGGCAAAATCGAGCTGGCAAAACTGGCGGGTAATCCGCTGAAACTGGTGGTGGTCACAGCGGACAAACGCTTTGTCGTGGGCTATATCATCGAGGCCACCTACACCGCAAAACTCGACGGGCAACCCGATGTGGTGGTGACGGTCAGGGGCACTGTCGAGGCCGATCCGTTTGGGCAGAAAAAGCTCTGCATTCTTGAAGTGGCCAACGACAAGGTTATTGCCAATAGCATTGTGACGGCGAGCTACACCCTGACAACGCCCACGGGTGACTGGGTGGGCAACTCGATCGTGGCCAACGCAACGGTCACAGCCGCGGCCCCGATCCAGCTGACGCCGGTCGTACTGCTCGCTCCGGCAACCAACCCGATTGATCCGCTGAACAATCCAACAGGCGTCACGGTGCAAGCAACGTACCTGCAAGCCTTGCCGGGCGACAAGGCACAGCTGGTGGTCGCCGATGCCCAGCCATTTCTGCCAGTGACGCTCAACCCGAAAAAACAAGCCGACTTCAGACTTGACGCGAAATTTCTCGCCGAGCGGCTTGGAAGTGATTCCAGAATCATTTGGCAATTGATTCGCGACGACAAGGTGATTGCCGAATCGCCGGAGTTCATACTGACCGTCAGCGCAATCAAACCTGAAGACCCACGGTTTCCGACCCCGACCATCACAGCCGTGACGCATGACGATACTCTGAATCTGGGCAGTTTTACCGGTGGCACCCGGATGCTCGTTGCGCCGTGGCGCTTGATCGCCGTGGGGCAACCCTTCTGGGCCTGGTGCGAAGGCACCGACAGGAACGGCGTGACCGTGACGGAGGAGATTCATAACGGCGTACCGATCGGCAGTACCAACAACCAAGGCGGACCGGTGTCGCGTGAGTTTCTGGATAAGCTGGCGGATGGCTCGACGATCAGAGTGTTTGTTGCGGTGAATCTTGATGGGGTGGTGAATCGGGCGACAAGAGTGGTGTTTCCGGTGCGCACTTACAAGATTGTTACTGCACATACCGCATTAACGTTCACCAACGCACCGTATGAGGTCGTTGCGAAAGGAATGCTCGGCCCCGTTGATATGCTGCTTACCCGAGATGGTCTCCCGCTGGCAAATGCAACGCTTACCCTGACCCTTCCACTAGGATTTCAATTTCCGAGCGCGGGCGGCGGTAGCCGTGACTTCACCACTGATGCGAAGGGGATGGTGTCTGTTACAGGGATTACGGCTTCAGAGACGGTAGGGAGTCATGAGTTGGTCGCCAAGAGCATGGGGGCCAGTGACGCGGCGGCATGGGTGAACGTTTTAGCTGAGGGGCCTGTGGGTTTTATAGATGTAGGTGGTCCGCAATATAATATCGTCATGACGAAAACGGGCACGCACCTTTATGTTGCTCTCGATACAGAAATTGTGGAAATCAAAACTGCCGACAACCGTATAACAGGCAGAATTGCGAAAGGCGGCTCTATTTATTTTTATGTAATGCTGATTACGCCTAATGGCGAAACCATTTACGGTTGCAACGCGGAAGGCATATACGTTATCGACACAAAGGCCCGTAAAGTTATAAAAATAATTGCAGCCAGGGCCGTCTGGATGGCTTTAAGCTCAGATGGAAGATACTTGATAGGCTTGTATCAATTTGATCCTTTTATAAGCTTTATAGATACCGCCACGAACGAAGTTGTACGTAAAATTCCCATCCGGAGCGATCTAGTTATGCGTGCCGGTGTGGTTTTATTCAATCATGATGGCAGTAGAATTTACTATGTATCTGGTCCGCCGGCAGGAACAGCATCTCTACTGGCCGTTAACTCACAGACCGGAGCACTAATTGGTTCTTACGCATTCGGCATTACCAGAGGGTTTTATTCGCTATTAAATCTTGAGGGCAGACGAATATTCGTTCATTTTTACAACGGTGACAATGCCCCACAAATCGTCATGGAGATTTCTCTTGACAGCCTGCAACCATTGCAATTAATCAATATCACTCATCTTTCAAAAGGCGCAACTAGCAGATTAGCTGCGTTCTCCCCCAACCATCTACTGATCACAGATAGCCTGTCAACGCATGGCACGCTTTACAATATTAAATCTGGAAGAGAGGACGGTCATCTTGATATAAGCAGCAATTTAAGGCCACAACTAGCCTATACTGTCGATTACAAGCGTTTATATATATGCAATAGATCTAGCCGCATTCTTTCTGTTGTTGCCACACCTGAGCATGTAAGTTCCGAAAACAAAGAATAAGAGGTAAGTAATAAGTCAATGCATTTCTTTAATCGTGCTCGCGGTGTGTCATTCAGCATCATTGCTGACTGACCCACCGCTTTCGCGAGCAGGCTCGCTCCTACAGGGGATTGTGGCAATGGCTCAAGGGTTGTGGCGGTTGACTGCCCTGCCCGCGCTCCCTATCCTCGCGCCTGTCACGACTCATTCGTGATCGGGTTTGACGGCCTGCTTCTTCACTACGCGTATAGCCTTTCTATGCTCGTGCACTTGTGTGCCCGATGCATTTTTTATGGCGACTGTGCGTGGGGCATCTTCGGATGCGCCGGGTTAGTGAGGACCGGTCCGTCAACCTGCGCACAGTTGCCACCCAATTCGTTTGACGGCGATTTTGTGGCAGCTCTTTTTGGCCCTGAAAGAGTTTCCTCACCATGACCGATCCAACCACAACCGCAACCCCCTTCACCCGCTGCGACCACGTCGACCACCACCTCTTCGCCGTACAACCCGGCATCCCGCTACTCGACGCCCTCGAACACGCTGCCGTCTACCTGAGCTGCGCCGAAGCCCTCGCCCATCAAGCCCCCACCGCAACCCGCCCGGAACACAGCGGCTCACTGCATTGGGCCAGTCAGCAAATGCTCGGCACTGCCTGCGCGTTGCTGCAAGCGTCGATCGAGGGTTTGCACGCCGCGCAGGCCGGGGGTGAGGCATGAGTTCGCACATTTCGATGACGCACAACGAGGCCAGCATTCCGGTTTTGCTGGTGTCCACCGAGGCGCCGCTGGATGTGTTGCACGCCAGTGCCGCGAGTCGGTTTTTGGCGGTGACGCAGATGATGGAGAGTCTGGCCAGCCTGGATATCAATTCGGCCAAAGGCGCGGATGTGCAGCAGTTGGCGCATGCGGCGGCGATGTTGTTGCGTGATGGCTGTGATGTGATGGATGTGTTGGGACGGCAGATTCGCTTGCGGGTGTGAGTTAAACCCGGATGCGCGGTGGGTTACAAATACTGTGGGAGCCAGCCTGCTAGCAATAGCGGTGAGTCAGTTGTCAGCTATGTTGAAGACCGTTTGCACCCGCCAGCAGGCTGGCTCCCACATGAAAAGCAAATCGAAGGGATGCATTCATTGACTACCCCACAACGGTGTAATGTCAGGGAATACCGATGCTCGAAACAGCACCAATAGTATGATAATTTCCCCGCTACTCATCATTTCTCTAGAGGTTCAATCATGGGCACCGTGCGAAAAACCATCACCGTGACTGACCAGCAAGACAACTGGATCAAATCCCAGATTGAAGCGGGGCATTACACCAACGACAGCGAATACATACGTGATCTGATTCGTCGTGAGCAGGAGCGCAATGCTGAGCTTGAAACAATCCGCGCCGCGCTTCGCGAAGGTGAGTCCAGCGGAAAACCTCGCCCCTTCGATCCCGACGCGTTCAAACAGAGGATGTTGAATGCACAAGGCTGAGTATCGCCTTACACCTGCCGCCGAAGGTGACCTTGAGGCCATCTGGCGTTATACCGCCGGCCAGTGGGGACTGGAGCAGGCCAATCGCTACATTGACATCATTACCGCAGCATTTACCCAGTTGGCCGAGCGCCCGAAAACAGCCCCGGCCTGTGATGATATCGGTACCGGATATCGACGCTGCAGTGTCGAGCGGCACATGATTTACTTTCGAATCACGTCCTATGGCATTGCGATAATCCGGGTACTGCATGATCGGATGGAGGCGCAGCGCAACCTTTGATGTTTTGCCACTCTGGGTACTACATCGTGAATGATGATGAAAAGTCTGGCCAGTCTGGATATCACTTCGGCCACAGGCGCAGATGTGCAGCAACTGGCGCATGCGGCGGCTATGTTGCTGCGTGATGGTTGTGATGTGATGGATGTGTTGGGACGGCAGATTCGCTTGCGCGTGTGAGTTAAACCCGGATGCCCGGTGGATTGCAAAACCTGTGGGAGCTGGCTTGCCAGCGATTGCGCAAGATCATTCAACATTGATGCTGGATCTGACGCCGCCATCGCGGGCAAGCCCGCTCCCACAGGGTCTGGTGTTAACCCAGCTTACGCCGGGCTCTTGCTGACCACTTGGCGAGGGCAGATTCGGTTTCGAGAAGGGCGAAGGTTGTGCTTTTGCGGTAATTGGCGGAAGGCAGCCGGAGTCGAACCTGCCCGGGAACGGATGCCGTCCCCAACCGGGTTTGAAGCCCGGCCGCGCCACCGGGCGCGATTGCCTTCCTTGAATCAGGGTGTGTCACTTGTGGCCAACGCGTTGTCGGGGCGGATCAGGCGGGATTCGCCGATGCGTCGCGTGAGGCCGATGCGGTCGAAGTATTCGAGGTACTGAATACAGCGTTTGCGTCCCAAGCCTAGCGCATCACGGAAGGTTGTCACCTGGATCTGCGGATTTTCCCGGGCCAGTTGCAGCAACAGCGTCGCCATTTGCCGCAGCCGCGTGTCGCTGAGAAACAGGTCGCGCACCACTTGGTGCATCAAGCCCAGACGCGCCAGTTTGCGCAGGAGCAGCCGCACAACGGCATCGTCCTCGCCGACCGAGCTGGCCACATCGCGCACCCATGGCGGATCGAATTGCGCCTGTTCGAACAACGGTTGCAGTTGTTGCCACAGGGTTTCGTCTTCGGCATTGAGGCGAACCTGATGATCCGGCAGATGCAGCCACGGCCCGCTCGCGTTGATTGCACTCGCGCTGCGCAATTCATCCAGCAAGCTGGCGAAGGTCGAACGCTCCACAGACAACCCGCTGAAGCGCCGCAGACGGTCGCGGTCCGGGCCCATCTGGTCGGGTTCAAGCTCATGGAAACGAGCCAGTTGCTCCAGCAGCATGAATTTCAATTGCCCCCAACGTTGTAGGTTGAACAGCACCGTGCCTTGGCGAGTGTCGATCAGGCGCACGTTTTCTGGCAGCGACCAGCCTTGGCGCGGTCGATTGAACTGGCGTTCCAGGCGTTGCGGATCGAGGCCGCCGGCGCTGTGGTTGAGCAGCACCGGCAATGCTTGTTCAAGGCTTGCGCTACGCGCCAAGGTCTCCAGTTGCGCCAGGCGCTCGGGGCTTCGTCGGTGTCGCGCCGGGGCAAACGGGTCGAGCACCTGGCCACCGCCGAGGGTGCGTTGGGCACTCTGGTCGCGCAGGATCAGCCGGTCGCCTTTTACCGCGTGTACCGGCGCGTTGCTCAGCAGTTGCGCGAACATACGCGAGCCTGGGTTCAGGCGCGCACCTTCCAGCAAGGCGACACGGGCGATCACGTCTTGCGTGCCGAGGTGCAGGTGCACCGGGTGGAAGTGTTCGAAGGGCCGTTCGCCCGGCAACAGTTGAAACTCGATGTCGAGCCGCTGAGTCGGTGCGTGCAGCCATTCGGCCAGCAACCATTGGCCGCGATGGATCTGCTCCAGCGCCAAGCGTTCGCCGCTGATGTTCAGCGCCACCCGTTGCCCGGCGAAGGCCTGGGCGGCGGGTTGATTCTGCGCGTGCAAGCCACGCACCCGGACGGTTTTACCCAGCGGCGCCAAAACCAGTCTGTCCTCGACTGCAACAGTGCCCGACAGCGCCGTGCCGGTGACCACAATCCCGGCGCCGGCCACGCTGAACGCGCGGTCGATGGCCAGACGAAAACCACCCTCACGACTGCGCTCAAGCACCTCACGTTGCATCTGCAACAACAGTTGCCGCAGCTCATCGACGCCCTGCCCGGTTACGCTCGACACGGCCACTATCGGCGCTTCGGCAAACGGGCCGCTTTCCAGCAAGTCCAGTACTTGACGCTGAATCTCCTCCACCCTGCCCGCCTCAACCCGATCACATTTGCTGACCGCGACGACTGCCCGTGGAATGCCGAGTAATTCGACAATCGCCAGATGCTCGCGGGTCTGCGGCATCACGCCGTCATCGGCGGCGACCACCAGCAACACCAGATCGATGCCATGCGCGCCGGCGAGCATGTTGTGGGTGAATTTTTCGTGGCCCGGCACGTCGATGAACCCGGTCAAACCCGCCCCCGCTTCCAGCTCGGCGTAGAGATAACCCAGGTCGATGGTCATCCCGCGCTCGCGTTCCTGCGGGCGACGGTCGCCGGTTTGCCCGGTCAGGGCTTGCAGCAGCGAAGTCTTGCCGTGGTCGATGTGCCCTGCCGTGCCGACGATCACTGAGCGACCTGCAAGTGCGGCAGTTGCGCCAGCCACGCCGATTCATCGTCGAGTTGGCGCAAGTCCAGCCATAGCGCGTCGTCGTCAATGCGCCCGAGCACCGGGATGGGTAAGGCCCGCAACGCCGCTTCGAGGTTCAGCAAGCAGCGCCCGCGCAAGCGTTTGGACACCTGCGGACGCAGGCACAGGGCGGCACTCGGCAACCGCGCCACCGGTTGGCTGCCGCTGCCGATCATGCCCAATGCCTGAACCGCGCTGACCTGCCATGGCTCACCCAAGACCTGCGCCATCGCCGGTTGCAAACGAGCGGCCTGCGCGAAGATGTCGGCTTGCGGACGGGTCAGCAGGCGCAAACTGGGCAAGCGCTCGGCCAGCCGATCGGGATCGCGATATAAACCGAGCACCGCTTCCAGTGCGGCCAGCGTCAGTTTGTCGACCCGTAACGCGCGCTTCAGCGGGTTTTTCTTGATCTTCGCGATCAATTCTTTGCGCCCGACAATCAACCCGGCTTGCGGCCCGCCGAGCAACTTATCGCCGCTGAAGGTGACGATGTCTGCGCCATCGAGCAGCGCCTGACGCACCGTCGGTTCTGCCGGCAAGCCCCACCGCGTTAGGTCCAGCAGACTGCCGCTGCCCAGGTCCTCCAGCAGCGGCAAGCCATGCCGATGGGCCAACTCAGCCAATTCAGCTGTGGGCACGCTCGCGGTGAAACCCTCGATGCGGTAATTGCTCGCATGCACGCGCATGATCAAACCGCTGCGCGGGCTGATTGCCGCCTCGTAGTCCTTGGCATGGGTGCGATTGGTGGTGCCGACTTCGTGCAGACGCACGCCGGCGCGGGCCATGATGTCGGGGATGCGAAAGGCGCCGCCGATCTCGATCAGCTCACCGCGAGAAATGATGCCTTCCTTGCGCGCGCCAAGGCTGTTGAGCGTCAGCAGCACCGCAGCGGCATTGTTGTTGACCACGGTGACGGCTTCGGCGCCGGTCAGTTCGCGGATCAGGCCTTCGATCAGATCGTCACGATCGCCGCGCTTGCCGCTGGCCAGATCGAACTCCAGATTGAGCGGATAACGCGCCGCCATTTGCACCGCATCAATGGCTTCGTCCGGCAGCAGCGCCCGCCCCAGATTGGTGTGCAGCACCGTACCGGTCAGGTTGAACACCCGGCGCACGTTGCTGCGCTGTTGCTGGGCCAAGCGCTCACTGACGCGGCCGGCGAGCACTTCGGGACTGATTTCAACGGCCGACAATTGCCCGCTCAACACGTCTGAACGCAGTTCATCCAGCAACTGCCGCAAACGGCTCAACAACGCCTCACGACCATAGCGATCGAGCAGCGGCAGGCACGCCGGGTGACGCAACAAACCATCAATGGAAGGTAAACGCAGGGCACTGCTCGCAGACATCAGCCACTCCCGAAAACAAAAGACTGTCCGGTGTCCAGGTACAGCACACCGTCAAACCTGTGGGAGCGGGCTTGCTCGCGAAGGCGGTGAATCAGCCTCTGATGAGGTAACTGACACGGCCCCTTCGGGAGCAAGCCCCCTCCCACAAAAAAATCGCCAGACATGACCGGACCTGTGGGAGCGGGCTTGCTCGCGAAGGCGGTGAATCAGCCTCTGATGATGCAACTGACACGGCCCCTTCGGGAGCAAGCCCCCTCCCACAAAAAAAAGGTTCTTCACGGAATCCCGGGAAACACAGAAACAAGAACGCCGATTTGCTTGATGATGTTCGTGCGAGCAAACACATCTAACAAACCGGCGTTCTTATGCGCGATATTAATACTTTCCTTCCTTTTTGGGAGGGCTTTTCTGTCGTCACGATCAAGCCTGATGGTGATGCCCTCCAGATCGATCTTACACCCCACGCCACCCGATTCCCTTCCTGTGGTGGGTGCCAA
>NZ_FYDT01000032.1:0-79833 GCF_900187585.1 Pseudomonas sp. Irchel 3E19 | reverse complement strand
GGATTTGCTGGCGGCCAACCAAGCGTTGATGACGGTCTACTTGATGAAAGCTGAACTCAAAACGCTCTGGACGCCAAGTACCGCCTGGGGCTGGAGATCAGCCTGGAAGCAATGGCTGCGCCACGCTGATGAAAGCGCGATACCGGCTCTGATCCTGTTCGCCAAACGGCTAAAGGGTTACTGGCGGGGAATCGTCAGCCGGGTTCGCTGGCCGATGCACACGGGGCAGTTGGAAGGCATAAACAATCGAATAAAGGTTATCAAACGGATGGCGTACGGTTACCGGGATAGCGAATTCTTTTTCATGAAAATCAAGAGCGTCTTTCCCGGTAATCCGTGAAGAACCAAAAAAAAGCCCTCTTTGCGAGGGCTTTCAATGTGTTTTAGTACATTTTTATCGATGCAAAGAACCGAAGGCTCCGCTTTTCATGCAACCAACCCGATATCAGGCCAGTTTTTTGTGACGTACCCGGTGTGGCTGGGCCGCTGCTTCGCCAAGACGCTTTTTGCGGTCGGCTTCGTACTCGGTGTAGTTACCTTCGAAGAAGATCGCTTGCGAATCGTCTTCGTACGCCAGGATGTGCGTCGCGACGCGGTCAAGGAACCACCGATCGTGAGAGATCACAATGGCGGCGCCCGGGAAGTCCAGCAGGGCTTCTTCGAGCGAACGCAGGGTTTCAACGTCGAGGTCGTTGGACGGTTCGTCGAGCAGCAGGACGTTGCCGCCCTCTTTCAGGGTCAACGCCAGGTGCAGACGGCCGCGCTCACCACCGGACAGGTCCTTGACGAACTTCTGTTGATCGCCGCCCTTGAAGTTGAAGCGACCGACGTAGGTACGCGACGGGATCTCGTAGTTGCCGATGCGGATCTGGTCGGAGCCGTCGGAAATCTGCTGGAACACCGTCTTGCTGCCGTCGAGGTCTTCGCGGCTCTGATCGACGCAGGCCAGTTGCACGGTTTCGCCGACTTCGATGCTGCCCGAATCCGGTGTTTCCTTGCCCATCAGCATGCGGAACAGGGTCGACTTACCGGCACCGTTACCACCGATCACGCCAACGATGGCGCCTTTAGGCATGGAGAACGACAGGTTGTCGATCAGCACGCGATCGCCGTAGCCCTTGGTGACGTTCTTGAATTCGATGACCTTGTCACCCAGGCGCGGACCGGCCGGGATGTAGATCTCGTTGGTTTCCGAACGCTTCTGGAATTCCTGCGATTGCATTTCTTCGAAGCGTTGCAGACGCGCCTTGGATTTCGACTGGCGGGCCTTGGCGCCTTTGCGCACCCACTCCAGTTCTTCTTTCATGGCTTTTTCGTGGGCCGACTGCTGCTTGGATTCGGCCGCCAGACGATCGGACTTGGCTTCAAGCCAACCCGAGTAGTTGCCTTCGTACGGAATGCCTGCGCCGCGGTCGAGTTCCAGAATCCAGCCAGCGACGTTGTCCAGGAAGTAACGGTCGTGCGTAATCGCAACCACGGTGCCCGGGAAGTCGTGCAGGAAGTGCTCCAGCCACGCAACGGAATCGGCGTCCAAGTGGTTGGTCGGTTCGTCGAGCAGCAGCATGTCCGGCGCGGACAGCAGCAGACGGCACAGGGCTACACGACGTTTTTCACCACCAGACAGGTGTTCGACCTTGGCATCCCACGCTGGCAGACGCAGCGCATCGGCGGCGACTTCCAGTTGGCGTTCAAGGTTGTGACCGTCGCTGGCCTGCAAGATCGCTTCGAGCTTGGCCTGTTCGGCAGCCAGCTTGTCGAAGTCGGCATCCGGGTCGGCGTAGGCCGCGTAGACCTCGTCCAGACGTGCTTGCGCATCCTTGATCACGCTGACCGCTTCCTCGACCACTTCACGCACAGTCTTGGTCGGATCAAGTTGCGGCTCTTGCGGCAGATAACCGATGTTCAGGTCCGGCATCGGACGGGCTTCGCCTTCGAACTCGGTGTCGACGCCGGCCATGATTTTCAGCAGCGTGGACTTACCCGAACCGTTGAGGCCGAGTACGCCGATCTTGGCGCCAGGGAAGAACGACAGCGAAATGTTTTTCAGGATTTCCCGCTTCGGCGGAACAACTTTGCCCAGCCGATGCATGGTGAAGACGTATTGAGCCATGGAGAACCTTGGGTCAGTGACAGATGAATGATTGCAGCGCAGGCGATGCCCGGCCAGACCGATGCGCGTCGTTCACTAGACCACTTGATGGCGATCAATGCGTGCGCGCTGAAAAAAGTCTGATTCTAGGAGCTGGAACGCTCCCGCGTAACCGGCAAAGCTACCTTAATGACGGAAGGCAGTCCAGCCGCGAGGGGCTGGCACTTCGCCACAACTCAAGGCATGCTAGCCGCCCTTCGGGCGTCCGGCTTATAGTGCACGTCGCGCCAGTCCAGCCAGATCGCAGGATTACAGCTTGTCCAATGTCACTCCGCCAGCCTCTGTGAGCAGCACCCAACCGGCGCCCGGCTCGCCCCTGCGCGGGACATTAAAGGGTGCGCTGGCGACACTCGTGCTTTTGCTGCTGGCTTTGCTGTTCTGGCAACTGCTCGATCAGCTGCGCGAAACCCAGAAAAACCAGCGCCAGTACACCATCGATTACACCGCCGACCTCGCCTCGCAGGTCAGCCTGAACATGGCGCTGAACGCGCAAATCGCGCTCAACTTGCTACCGATCGTCGAACAACCGCAAACAGCCGACGAACAGCAGCAACTGCTGCGCAAACTCCAGAAATCGCTGCCGGATCTGCGCAGCCTGGCGTTGCTCAGTCCTTCCGGCAGAATCCTCAGCGACAGCAGCACCGACAGCTCCGACGCCAGCTACCTCACCGAACTGGTACGCCGCAGTCACGCCCAGGCGCACTACTTCAGCAACGCCGACGACGGCTCGACCGTGCACCTGTTACTGCATCAGGCCAGTGGCAGCACCCGCGGCTATTGGGCTTTGCGCCTGACGCCGACGTTCTTCGACTCGCTGACCAAACAGAGTGAAACCGGCCTGCGTCCGCTGTGGCTGGTGGAAAACCGTATCAATCATCAGATCATCAGCCGCGAAGAATCGCTGTCATCAGCCAAGCCCGGTGTGCTGAGCCCGGACGATCTGGCCAACACCGTGCTCACCGTGCCGCTGAGCAGTAGTGACTGGCAATTGCGCGGTCTGTTCGACCGCCAGCGCGTGCTCGAAGAATTGCTGCCCGCGTTCATCGGCAAATGCCTGCTGGGCCTGGCCTTTTCCATGCTGCCGGTGATCGCGCTGCTGAACATGCGCCGCCGTCAGCGCCAGTTGCATGAAGGTCGCCGACGTTATCAGGACATTTTCGAAGGCACCGGTGTGGCCCTCTGCGTGCTGGATCTGTCCGGGCTCAAGCAGTTTTTCGACAAGGCGCAGATCCAGACCAGCGATCAGCTCAAGGCCTGGCTCGATCCACCGCAACAGCGCCTGCAGTTGTTGCAAGAGTTGCGCGTCACCGAGGTCAACCAGGTCGCGCTGCAACTGCTCAACGTCAATTCCTGCGAACAGGCCTGGCAACTGTTGATCGACGGCCATCCGCAACGTCACTGCGCGATTGGCAATCAAGTGCTCGACGCCGTGCTCCAGCAGCAAAAACAGCTGGAACTGGAAATCAAACTGCCGGACATCAACGGTCGCGATCAACACCTGTGGATGGTGCTGCGCCTGCCGACCGAGCAGCACGACTATAAAGCGGTGATCCTCAGCATCAACGACATCACCAGCCGCAAGCTGGTCGAGCTGTCGCTGTTGGAACGTGAAGGCTTCTGGTCTGACGTGGTGCGCACCGTACCGGATCACCTCTACGTGCAGGATGTGATCAGCCAACGGATGATTTTCAGCAACCACCACCTCGGCCAGACGCTCGGGTACAACCGCTCCGAGCTGCATCAGATGGGTGAGTATTTCTGGGAAATCCTCCTGCACCCGGAAGACGCCGATTACTACCATCGCTCGCGGCAGCAGCAGCGCCACGCCGGTTACAGCCAACTACTGCAATGCCAGTTACGCTTCCGTCATCGCGACGGCGAGTGGCGGCGCTTCGATATTCGCGAACAGGCACTGGCCCGGGAAAAACACGATCAGGTCACGCGGATCATCGGCGTGGCCAAGGACATCACCGAACAGATCGAAGCCAGCGAATCGCTGCGCGACAGCGAGCAGCGCTACCGGATGCTCGCCGAAAGCATCAGCGACGTGATTTTCTCCACCGACAGCAAACTCTCGCTGAACTATGTCAGCCCGTCGGTGCAGGCAGTGCTGGGCTACGACGCCGAGTGGATTTTCCAGAACGGCTGGCAATCGACCATCGCCAACCCGCAGCAACTGAGCGGCATCTACGGCTTGATGGATCGGGTCAGCAAGGCGCTCGACAAACCCGAGCAACTGGCGCTGTTGCGCAGCCAGGTGCAGACGCAGATGTTCCTGTTCGACTGCCTGCGCGCCGATGGCCGTAAAATTCCGATCGAACTGCGTCTGGTGCTGGTATGGGATGAGCACGGTGCGTTCGAAGGTGTACTGGGTGTCGGTCGCGACATCAGCCAGCAGCGCCGCGCCGAGAAAGACCTGCGCATGGCCGCCACCGTATTCGAACACTCGACCTCGGCGATCCTGATCACCGACCCGGCCGGCTACATCGTTCAGGCCAACGAAGCGTTCAGTCGGGTCAGCGGTTACGCGGTGGCGGAAGTGCTCGACCAGTTGCCGAACATGCTCACCGTCGACGAACAACAGGATGCACACCTGCAATACGTGCTCAAGCAACTGCATCAGCACAGCACGTGGGAAGGCGAAGTCTGGCTCAAACGCCGAAATGGCGAGCATTATCCGGCGTGGGTCGGCATCACTGCGGTGCTTGACGATGAAGGCGATCTGGCCAGTTATGTGTGCTTCTTCAGCGACATCAGCGAGCGCAAAGCCAGCGAACAGCGCATTCACCGCCTCGCCTACTACGACGCCCTGACCCACCTGCCCAACCGCACGCTGTTTCAGGATCGTCTGCACACCGCGCTGCAATCGGCCGAACGACAAAAGTCGTGGGTGGTGCTGATGTTCCTCGACCTCGACCGCTTCAAGCCGATCAATGATTCCCTGGGCCACGCCGCCGGCGACCGCATGCTCAAAGACATGGCTACGCGCCTGCTGGCCTGCGTCGACGATGACGACACTGTGGCGCGCATGGGTGGCGACGAATTCACCTTGCTTCTGCAACATCGCTCCAGCCGCGAAATGGCGCTGAACCGGGCTATCCATGTCGCCGAGCAAATCCTCGGCAGTCTGGTGCGACCGTTCGTGCTCGAGGGTCGCGAGTTCTTCGTTACTGCGAGTATCGGCATTGCCCTGAGCCCGCAGGATGGCAACGAACTCAGCCAGTTGATGAAGAACGCCGACACCGCGATGTACCACGCCAAGGAGCGCGGCAAGAACAACTTCCAGTTCTATCAGGCCGACATGAACGCCAGTGCGCTGGAGCGTCTGGAGCTGGAAAGCGATTTGCGCCATGCCCTGGAGCAGAACGAATTCGTCCTGTATTACCAGCCGCAGTTCAGCGGCGACGGCAAACGCCTGACCGGCGCCGAAGCATTGCTGCGCTGGCGCCATCCACGTCGCGGGCTGGTACCGCCGGGGGATTTCATTCCGGTACTGGAAGAGCTTGGACTGGTGGTGGACGTCGGCGACTGGGTGATCAGCGAGGCTTGTCGCCAACTCAAGACCTGGCACCAGAGCCGCGTGCGCGTGCCGAAGGTGTCGGTGAATATCTCGGCGCGGCAGTTCTCCGATGGCCAGCTCGGCACGCGAATCGCCACGATCCTGCGCGAAACCGGCCTGCCGCCAGCGTGCCTGGAACTGGAACTGACCGAAAGTATCCTGATGCGCGAAGTCAGCGAGGCGATGCAGATTCTCGCCGGACTGAAGAACCTCGGGCTGAGCATCGCGGTCGACGACTTCGGCACCGGTTATTCGTCGCTGAACTACCTCAAGCAGTTCCCGATCGACGTGCTGAAGATCGACCGCACGTTTGTTGACGGTTTGCCATCCGGCGAGCAGGACGCGCAGATCGCCCGAGCGATTATCGCCATGGCCCACAGCCTCAATCTGGCGGTAATCGCAGAGGGCGTGGAAACCCATGAACAACTGGACTTCCTGCGCGAGCATGGTTGCGATGAAGTGCAGGGGTATCTGTTCGGGCGACCGATGCCGGCGAGTCGGTTTGAGGCGCAGTTCAGTAATGATGCACTGTTCATGTTTGATTAAAACAAACCCTGACGTCACGTCCATTCAGCGCAAACATTAACCAGCACTTTTACTTACCCTGCTCAACAAAGCGAAACATATAACTTCAACTTACCCGCACGCTCCCATGTTAAGTTTTGTTCACTGCACAACACGTCGCAGTTAATTAAAACCAGACAAGGACACTGTAATGAGCACGGACCGCCAAAAATCTTTTATCGGCACACTGAGTTGCGACGGGCGCCCGGTTTCTATCGAAAGAGGCCACAGCCGCGAACGCGGATTTTATAATCTGTTGGTTGCGAAACCCGCAGGGACTGCGACCAGGTTCTACTTCCGCTGGGAGCACAACGCCTACGTCTTGTACGTTCGCGACGAATCCCACCTGGGCGAGCTGGTCAACTTGAACAGCCACGGCGAGCTGGCTGTAAGCCCGAAAGATCAAGCAGGTCAAATCAGTTTCGATCTTGACGGCAAGACACTCGATGACATGCAAAATGATCGAATCAACCTTCATATAACCGCTAAACCCCAAGGTTTAATTACCCTTGAAGGCACCTCCAACAGCCCGTCACTTTCCAGGCCTGCGAAACCTGAAAGACTTTATTTCCGTTCGGAAGCACACCAGGAGTTTGCTTACTTCACATTGAACATACTTGAACGAAACGCGCCTTATGTCAGCCACCCCGACGAAGTTTGATTAAACGGCTACCCAGACCACTCCTCGCATCACGGCGAAAGCCAGTTCACTGACATGCATCAAGCAACCCTTGTTCAGCAATCGACAACCGGCTGACTGCCGTCTACTGTCTGCGCAGTTGAAAAAATGCCAATGATGTACAGCTGGGTTTTTGCCGGGTTCCTGCGCACTGGCTCGCCGCTCCTGCAGTTGCATGGGGGCTGCGAGCCACTGCCTGCGGATGCCAGCGCCCGGCGCAATTGCAGCATGAGTGCCACTTGTCTGCGACATGATGTCGTTTCATATGCCATCCAAAACCCATTGGGTTAGAATGCCCCCCTTTTCTGCCCCCGATCCTTGAGGACCGCCATGTTCAGCCGTGATTTGACTATTGCCAAGTACGACGCCGATCTTTTTGCCGCCATGGAGCAAGAAGCTCAGCGCCAGGAAGAACACATTGAGCTGATCGCTTCGGAAAACTACACCAGCCCAGCGGTGATGGAAGCTCAAGGCTCGGTCCTGACCAACAAATACGCTGAAGGCTACCCAGGCAAGCGTTACTACGGTGGTTGCGAGTACGTCGACATCGTTGAGCAACTGGCCATCGACCGCGCCAAAGAGCTGTTCGGCGCCGATTACGCCAACGTTCAACCGCACGCCGGTTCGCAAGCCAACGCCGCTGTTTACCTGGCCCTGCTGCAAGGTGGCGACACCATCCTGGGCATGAGCCTGGCTCACGGCGGTCACCTGACCCACGGCGCCAGCGTTTCCTCCTCCGGCAAGCTGTACAACGCCGTGCAGTACGGCATCGACGCCAACGGCCTGATCGACTACGACGAAGTCGAGCGCCTGGCTGTAGAACACAAGCCGAAAATGATCGTGGCCGGTTTCTCTGCCTACTCGCAGATTCTGGACTTCCCACGCTTCCGCGCCATCGCTGACAAAGTCGGCGCTTACCTGTTCGTCGACATGGCTCACGTGGCCGGTCTGGTCGCCGCTGGCGTCTACCCGAACCCGGTACCTTTCGCTGACGTCGTGACCACCACCACGCACAAGACCCTGCGCGGTCCACGTGGCGGCCTGATCCTGGCGCGCGCCAACGCCGACATCGAGAAGAAACTGAACTCCGCGGTATTCCCGGGCGCCCAGGGTGGCCCGCTGGAGCACGTGATCGCCGCTAAAGCGATCTGCTTCAAGGAAGCGCTGCAGCCTGAATTCAAGGCTTACCAGGAACAAGTGGTGCTGAACGCCCAGGCCATGGCCGAAGTGTTCATCGAGCGCGGTTTCGACGTGGTGTCCGGCGGTACCAAGAACCACCTGTTCCTGCTGTCGCTGATCAAGCAGGACATCTCCGGTAAAGACGCCGACGCTGCTCTGGGCAAAGCGTTCATCACCGTCAACAAAAACTCCGTACCAAACGATCCGCGCTCGCCGTTCGTCACTTCCGGCCTGCGCTTCGGTACTCCGGCTGTGACCACTCGCGGCTTCAAACAAGCCGAGTGCAAAGAGCTGGCCGGCTGGATCTGCGACATCCTGGCTGACCTGAACAACGAAGCGGTGATCGACGCCGTTCGTGAGAAAGTCAAAGCCATCTGCAAGAAACTGCCGGTATACGGCGCTTAATCGCGACGTTAAACCCGCAGCATGAAAAACCGGCCAAGTGATTGGCCGGTTTTTTTTCGCCCGCATTTTTTCAAACGCCTGAACCGCTCAAGAATGGGACTTACCGCTCAACTGGTCAGACCGGTCATGCCAATTCGTTATTTTTCACTTGCGATCCGTAAAAAACAGCGCCTAGACTGCACCCGCACTGGACATACCGGTAAGACCACAATAATTAAGTCCTGAATCTGATGCGCCACGCGCACGGCAGTCAGGACACCGACCAGGATTCCTCCCATGCTCAGATGGTGCTCGCGTTCAATCTTCCTCCAAGTGGTTCTCGGACTGGTGCTCGGCATCGTCTGCGGGCTGACCCTTCCTGAATACTCGGCCCAGCTCAAACCGCTTGGCGACGGCTTCATCAAACTGATCAAGATGCTCATCGGCCTGATCGTGTTCTGCGTGGTGGTCAGTGGTATCAGTGGCGCGGGCGACCTGAAGAAGGTCGGGCGTATCGGCCTCAAATCCGTTATCTACTTTGAAGTGCTGACCACTATCGCCCTGGTGATCGGCCTGGTATTCGCCTTCAGTACCGGCATCGGTAGTGGCGCGAATATCCATCTGGAGCAACTGTCCGCCGCCGACATGGGCGACCTCGCCGAACGCAGCCAGCACATGCACACCACCACGCAGTTCCTGATGGATCTGATCCCGACGTCGGTGATCGGCGCATTTGCCGACAACAACATTCTGCAAGTGCTGCTGTTCTCGGTGCTGTTCGGCAGCGCGTTGAATCTGGTCGGTGAAGCCGCCTCCGGGATCTCGCGACTGATCAACGAACTGAGCCATGTGATCTTCCGGATCATGGGCATGATCGTGCGCCTGGCGCCCATCGGCGTGTTCGGTGCGATCGCCTTCACCACCAGCAAATATGGCCTCGACTCCCTGCAACATCTGGGCAGTCTGGTTGGCCTGTTCTACCTGACCTGCATCGCCTTCGTCAGCGTGATCCTCGGTGTGGTGATGCGTGCCTCCGGCCTGCGCATGTGGCCGCTGCTCAAATACCTGCGTGAAGAACTGCTGATCGTGATGGGCACCGCGTCCTCTGACGCCGTGCTGCCACAGATCATGCGCAAACTTGAACATCTGGGAATTGGCAGCTCGACGGTCGGGCTGGTGATTCCGACCGGCTATTCGTTCAACCTCGACGGTTTCTCGATCTACCTGACCCTCGCCATCGTCTTCATCGCCAACGCCACCGGCACGCCTTTGGCCATGACTGATTTGCTGACGATCCTGCTGGTGTCGCTGATCACCTCCAAAGGCGCCCACGGCATTCCCGGTTCGGCATTGGTGATTCTGGCGGCAACGCTGACGGCGATCCCGGCCATTCCGGTGGTCGGCCTGGTGTTGGTGCTGGCGGTGGACTGGTTCATGGGCATCGGCCGCGCGCTGACCAACCTGATCGGCAACTGCGTCGCCACCGTGGCGATCGCCCGTTGGGAAAAGGACATCGACGTACAAAGAGCCAACAAAGTACTCAGCGGTCAGCAGGGCTACACCTTTCAACCGCGTAAACCAGCAACTCCGGCGCACCAGCAGGAGTTCTGATTTAACCCTGTCGAGCTGCCGCAGGCTGCGATCTTTTGATCTTGAGTTTGCGGCGCTCTCCCACAGGCAAATGGAGCAAGACCTTTGATAACCACATCTACCGTCGTCAACTCAGTCGTAGAAAAACTCCGGGCCGCTTTGGCCCGTGGTCAGTGGCGCTCCGGCGACATGCTGCCGGGTCAGCGCGAACTGGCCGAACAACTGGGCATCAGTCGCCCGAGCCTGCGCGAAGCGGTGATCGTTCTGGAAACCCTCGGCCTCGTGCGCTCGATGCCTGGCAAAGGCGTAGTGGTGCTCGACGCACAGCTCAGCGATAGCCAAAGCCACGACAGCGCAGTGGCCGGCGCCAGCCTCGAAGACGTGCTGCAACTGCGCTACACCCTTGAGCCGTTCATCGTCGGCCTGGTTGCCCAGTCGATCAGCAGCAAGGAAGTCGGACAATTGCGCCTGACCTTGATGGACATGCGCGAAGCCCTTGAGGCTGGCGACAGCGAAGCCGGGGTCAGCGCCTACATCGCCTTCCACGAAGAGCTGTTCACCCTGACCTCGAACCCGATTTTCCAAAGCGTGGTGCAACAGACCAGCAATGCCCTCAAGCAAAGCGCCGACGTGCTGCGCAATTCCCCTGAGCATCTGGCCGAACGGCTGGAGGAAAACGAAGCCGTGGTCCGTGCGATCCGCAGCAAGAACAGCGCCCAGGCCAGCGCCGAAATGCGCCGGCACATTTTGCGCGAAGGTCAGCGAATGGGGATCGAGCTGAACATTCCGGATGACAACTTGAGCAACTGAACCCCTTCACACAGGAGACCGGTCATGAACAGTCTTGCCACGCCATCGCACGCTCGGGCGAGCGCAGCGCCCCTGCCCTTCTCCCGCCAGCGCGAGCCAGAGGATGATCTGTATCCACGGCTGCTCGATGCGATTCTGGAGCAGCGCATCGACCCGGCCAGCCGCTTTACCGAGGACAGCCTCAAGCAGATGTTTGCTGTCAGCCGCGCGGATGTTCGGCGAGTGCTGACGCAGCTGTCCCATGAGCACATCGTCGTGCTGCGCGCCAATCATCGGCCACGGATTGCGGCGCCGGATGCGGAGCAGACGCGGCAGACCTTGCATGCACGGCGACTGACCGAAAACACACTGGTGCGCCTGGCTTGTCAGCGACCACAGGCTGATGGTGTGAAACGCCTGCGCGCCTTGATCGAGCGCGAGCGTCAGGCGGTGGAGCAGGATCGGCGCGGTGCGGCCATTCGACTGTCGGGGGAGTTTCATCTGCAGTTGGCGCAAATGGCGGGGAATGCACCGTTGGCGCATTTTCTTGGCAGTCTGGTGCCACTGACGTCATTGGCGATTGCGCGCTGTGACGGATCGACGCGCAGTTGTTGCGCGTGGCAGGAGCATCTGGCGTTGGTTGAGGCGGTGGAGTGTGGGGATGCTTCCAAAGCCGGGATGCTGATGAACCGGCATCTGGATCATCTTGAGCAGACCCTACTCGGTTAAGACCTTGAGCATTGTGCTGTCGGTTAGATCGCCTTCGCGAGCAAGCCCGCTCCCACAATAGACCGCATTCTGTCAGGAAGAATGCAATTCACTGTGGGAGCGAGCCTGCTCGCGAAGAGGCCCGTCCAGCCATCACACGTTCAGTTCTGCTGCTGCGCCACCTTGGCAAACCCCGCGCGAATCTTCTCTTCCGGCAAATCATCGGCAATAAACACAATCACACTCTCCCGCGTCTCGCCCTCGGCCCATTCGGTGTCCCAGTCGAAACCGTAGAGTTTCAGCACGCCCTGAAACACCAGCCGCCGATCCTCCCCGGCAATGTTCAGCACGCCTTTGTAGCGCAGCAATTGTTTGCCGTGCTCTTCCAGCAGTTCATTCATGAACTCGCTGAGCTGATCGATATCCAGCGCCTGATCGGTGCGCAGCACCAGACTGGAGATGCGGTCGATCGACGGCGCCTTGCTGACCGGACGCAGGCTCAACCCGCCGCCGAGATCGGCGTTGAGATTGAAACCGCGCACGTCGAGCAGTTCGGCCAGATCAATGTTGCCGTGCTCGACCACACGGATCGGCGCGCGTCGGTTGATCCGCGTCAGACGCTCACTTAGCGCGGTGAACGCGGCCTCGTCGACCAAATCAGTTTTGCTGACCAGCAAACGGTCGGCGAAACCGATCTGCGCCTGGGCAATGGTCTGAGTCAGGTGGTGCTCGGAGTGAGCGGCATCGACCAAGGTGATGATGCCGTCGAGCAGGTAACGCTCGCGCAGTTCTTCATCGATGAAAAAGGTCTGCGCCACGGGTGCCGGGTCAGCCAGACCGGTGCATTCGATCACCAGTCGGTCGAAAGCGATTTCGCCGCTGTCCAGGCGTTCGAGCAACAGATAAAGCGCTTTGGTCAGATCGGTGTGGATGGTGCAGCAGACACAGCCGTTGGCCAGGGTCATGACTTGCACCGGCTCATCGCCGAGCAATTGAGTGTCGATGCCGGCGTCGCTGAATTCGTTTTCGATCACGGCGATTTTCAGGCCGTGCTCGGCTTTCAACAGATGACGCAACAAGGTGGTCTTGCCGGCGCCGAGGAAACCGCTGAGTACCGTGACCGGAATGGGAGAGGACAAATGCTTTCTCCTTCACAAAATGAATGAACAACACAAAACAAATGTGGGAGCGAGCCTGCTCGCGAAAGCGGTGTGTCAGCCAATGGATTCATCAACTGATACTCCGTATTCGCGAGCAGGCTCGCTCCCACAGGGGATAGCCTGGACCTCAGGCTCTGATCAACAGCACTTGGGCCCACCCTTGCCACCGTAACGGGCTTCCTGACGTTCGCGAAAGAACATCTCGTAGCTCATCACCGGTTTGTCCGGGTGCTTGGTTTGCATATGCTCGACGTAGGTGTCGTAGTCGGGCATGCCGACCATCAGGCGCGCGGCCTGACCGAGGTATTTACCGAGGCGACTCAGGTCATTGAACATGGTGCAATCCTCTGGTTACGCATCCGGCAGAGCCTGGAATGGCGATTCTTTATCCGTACGCTCTTTTTTGCCCCACGCGGCGATGCCGACCTTGAGCGCATAGAACAGGATGCTGAAGACCACGAACAGGAACAGCACAGTGAGCGTTGCGTTGGTGTAAGCGTTGAAGATCACGTGCTGCATCTGCTCGACGCTTTTTGCTGGCGCGAGCACCTGACCGTTGGCCAGCGCATCGCTGTACTTCTTGGCCAGCGACAGGAAGCCGATTGCCGGGTTGGCGTCGAACAGCTTGATGAAGCCCGCCGTCGTAGTGCAAATCAGCAGCCAGGTGGCCGGCAGCAGGGTGACCCAAATGTAGCGCTGACGCTTCATTTTGATCAGAACTACAGTGCCGAGCATCAGCGCGATACCGGCCAGCATCTGGTTGGAGATACCGAACAGTGGCCACAGGGTGTTGATGCCGCCCAGTGGATCGATCACGCCTTGATAGAGCAACCAGCCCCACATCGCCACGCAACCGGCGGTGGCGATCAGGTTGGCAGTCCACGATTCGGTACGTTTGAGCGCCGGCACGAAGGAGCCGAGCAGATCCTGCAGCATGAAACGCCCGGCACGGGTGCCGGCGTCTACAGCGGTGAGGATGAACAGCGCTTCGAACAGGATCGCGAAGTGGTACCAGAACGCCATGGTGTTTTCACCCGGCAGGACACTGTGCAGGATCTGAGCGATACCGACCGCCAGGGTCGGCGCACCGCCGGCACGGGCGAGGATGGTGGTTTCGCCGATGTCATGCGCCACGGCTTGCAGCGCCTCAGGTGTGATCGCAAAACCCCAACTGGTGACCACTTGCGCAACCGACACCACGTCACTGCCGACGACGGCGGCCGGGCTGTTCATGGCGAAGTACACGCCAGGCTCGATCACCGAAGCGGCAACCATCGCCATGATGGCGACGAACGATTCCATCAACATGCCGCCGTAACCGATGTAACGGGCGTTGGTTTCGTTATCCAGCAGCTTGGGCGTGGTGCCCGAAGAAATCAGCGCGTGGAAACCGGAGACCGCACCGCACGCAATGGTGATGAACAGGAACGGGAACAGACCGCCCTTCCACACCGGGCCGGTGCCGTCGACGAACTGGGTCAGCGCGGGCATTTTCAGCTCGGGCATGGTCACCAGGATGCCGATCGCCAAAGCGACGATGGTACCGATCTTGAGGAACGTCGACAGATAGTCACGGGGCGCCAGAATCAGCCAGACCGGTAGCGAAGCAGCGACGAAACCGTAGCCGACCAGCATCCAGGTAATCTGCACACCGGTGAACGTGAACGCCTTGGCCCACACCGGGTCGGCGGCAATCTGCCCACCCAGCCAGATCGAACCCAACAGCAGCAACACGCCGACCACCGAGATCTCGCCGATGCGGCCCGGGCGGATGTAGCGCATGTAGATGCCCATGAACATCGCGATCGGGATGGTCGCCATCACCGTGAAGATGCCCCACGGGCTCTCGGCCAGTGCTTTGACCACGATCAGCGCCAGCACCGCGAGGATGATGATCATGATCAGGAAGCAGCCAAACAGCGCGATGGTGCCGGGCACGCGGCCCATTTCTTCACGCACCATGTCGCCCAGGGAACGGCCATTGCGGCGGGTCGACATGAACAGAACCATGAAGTCCTGCACCGCCCCCGCCAGCACCACGCCGGCAATCAGCCACAGCGTGCCGGGCAAGTAGCCCATCTGCGCCGCCAGAACCGGACCGACCAGAGGCCCCGCGCCAGCAATGGCCGCGAAGTGGTGACCGAAGAGAATGTGTTTGTTGGTCGGCACATAGTCCAGACCATCATTGTTGAGCACGGCGGGGGTGGCCCGACGCGGATCGAGTTGCATCACATGGTTTGCGATGAACAGGCTGTAGTAACGGTATGCAACCAGATAAATGGCCACCGCTGCGACCACAATCCACAAGGCGTTGATCGCCTCGCCTCGGCGCAATGCCACTACGCCCAGGGCGCACGCTCCTACGATTGCCAGCACTAGCCAGGGTAAGTGGCGTAGCAGGCTATTATTATTTTTCATTTTATTATTCCAGCCAGGGTGGACAAGAAAGACAGCCACCCCGAGTTTAGCGCTTACGGCGCCAAAGGCCATACCCCGACATTGGTCTAGACGCTTTACCGATTGGCTGCCCCCCGCTTTCGGGGTCTATAGTCAGCGAACCTTCTGGAGGATTACCCCATGAGTGAACCGTCAGCCAATCGTCGTCGCTTCAAACGTATTGCGTTCGATGCCAGAACCGAGCTGAGTCAGGGCGAGTACATCTGGCCGGTCAAATTGATTGATCTGTCGCTCAAGGGGCTGCTGATTGAACGGCCGGAGCCGTGGCTGGGAGATCGGGAAAAGGATTTTTTCGTCGACATCCATCTGAGCGATGACGTCGATATCGAGATGGATGTGCATCTGGCCCATGAAGAGAACGGCCAGTTGGGCTTTGTTTGCCGGCATATCAGCCTGGAGTCGATCCAGCGCTTGCGGCGCTTGATCGAACTCAATCTAGCCGACGAAGCCGAACTGGAGCGCGAACTGGGCGCCCTGATCGAAGTCTAGTACCAACACACAAATCAAACTGTGGGAGCGGGCTTGCTCGCGAATGCGGTGTGTCAGTTGACTCATTCATTGACTGAAACACCGCATTCGCGAGCAAGCCCGCTCCCACAAGGGTTATGCGCGTTTATTCGAAGAGCGCGTCGAGTGCCTGTTCCAGGCGCGTAACCGCGATGATCTGCAAGCCCGGCGGCGATTCCTTCGGCGCGTTGCCTTTGGGCACAATGGCTCGCTTGAAGCCATGCTTGGCCGCTTCCTTCAAACGTTCCTGGCCACTCGGCACCGGGCGCACTTCGCCGGACAGTCCCACCTCGCCAAACACCAGTAAATCATGCGGCAACGGCCGGTTGCGCAGGCTCGACATCACCGCCGCCATCAACGCCAGATCGGACGCGGTTTCCAGCACCTTCACCCCGCCGACCACGTTGAGGAACACATCCTGATCGTGGGTCGGAATACCGCCGTGTCGATGCAAAACCGCGAGCAACATCGCCAGACGGTTTTGATCCAGCCCCAGCGTCACTCGGCGCGGGTTGGCCAGATGACTGTCATCGACCAGCGCCTGCACTTCCACCAGCATCGGCCGGGTGCCTTCCCACGTCGCCATGACCACACTGCCCGGGACTTCTTCCTGAGCGCGGGTGAGAAAAATCGCCGAAGGGTTGGAGACCTCTTTCAATCCCTTGTCGGTCATGCCGAACACACCGAGTTCGTTGACCGCGCCGAAACGGTTTTTCACCGCGCGCAGAAGACGCAAGCGCCCATCGGATTCGCCTTCGAAATACAGCACGGTGTCGACCATGTGTTCCAGAACACGGGGCCCGGCCAATGCGCCTTCCTTGGTGACGTGACCGACAAGGAAAATCGCCGTGCCGCTCTGCTTGGCGTATCGCACCAGCAGCGCCGCACTTTCGCGCACTTGCGAGACACCGCCGGGCGCCGATTGCAGTTGTTCGGTGAAGATCGTCTGGATCGAGTCGATCACCATCACCTTGGGCTTTTCCTGCCGGGCGGTGGCGATGATGGTTTCGATGCAGGTTTCGGTCATCACCCGTAGTTGATCCTGCGGCAGGCCGAGACGGCGGGCGCGCATGGCCACCTGCTGCTGGGATTCTTCGCCGGTAACGTAAAGCGCCGGCATGCTCTTGGCGAGGTTGCACAGGGTCTGCAGCAGAATCGTCGATTTACCGATTCCCGGATCACCGCCGATCAACACCACCGAACCGTCGACCAGACCACCGCCGAGCACCCGGTCCAGTTCACCGGAGGCTGTGGAAAACCGCGGAATCTCTTCGATGCTGACTTCGGCCAGGGTCTTGATCTGCGCCTGTTGCCCGGCCCAGCCGGTACGCCCGGTGGGCGCCGTCGCCCCGCCGCTTTCGATCATGGTCTCGGTCAGGGTGTTCCAGGCGCCGCATTCACCGCACTGGCCCGCCCACTTGGGAAAGGTTGCGCCGCACTCGGTGCAGCCGTACATGCGCTTGGCCTTGGCCATCAGAACCCCCGACAAAAACCGCGATGATAACGCACACGTCGCCGATCAGCGCGGCGCGGCGGTACGGATTTCGCCACTGGCCAGACGTGCGGCGCTGTTACCCAGCGGATCTTCGGCATTCAGATCGGCGCCTTTGGCTTTCAGCGCATCGAGCAGTTCCAGACGCTTGAACAACCCGGCATACATGGCCGCCGTCTGCCCGGCACCGTTGCGCTGGTCGGGACTGCAATCAGTAGCCATCAAGCGTCGCGCAATCTGCAACTCACCCTTGAAAATCGCGCCCATCAGCGCCGTATTGCCGCGCTGATCTTGAGCACAGGCATCCGCCCCGGCGGCGAGTAATCGTTCAACCGCTGGCGCCTGACCGTGATACGCCGCCAGAATCAGCGCGGTGTAGCCCTTGTCGTCGCGGGTGTCGAGGGAATATCCGGACTCGATAAAGGTATCGAGCATCGGCACATCACCGCGCCGGGCCGCGTCGAAATAGTAATCCTGAAGTTGCGCCTTGATGGCGTCAGGGCTCTGTTCGGGCGAAGCCGCCCACGCAGCAAACGACAGACAACCGCAAAGCAATAAAAGACAGATACGCATCAGCAGCCTCCTTTGGCGAAACGGGGCCTGATTCAGGCCCCGCTTGGGATAAGCGTCGGATCAGTCAGCCAGTTTGGCCGCCAGTGCCTTGACCCGACTCAGATCACCCTTGGCCACCTCGGTCACGCCGGTGCCGTATTCCGGATCGGCCCTATAAAGGAAGGACAGGATGATGTGCTTGCTCTCGTCATCGGTGCTGGCCAGCGAACCGCCGAAGCTGTCGATCAGATCGCGGCGTTCCTTTTTGCTGAACGAGCGATACAGATCGCCGGCCTGCTTGAAGTTCTGCTCACGCTGGATCTTCGCCTGCTGTGTGCTGCCCGACAGCGCCAATTGGCTGTAACGCGCGGCTGGGGTTTCTTCACGCGGTTGCAAACGGCTCGGCTGATAGTTCACACCGGACTGGCTGGCACCGAAATTCATCGCGCCATCCTGATTGCCGTTATTCACCGCCACCTTAGGCGCGTTGATGGGCAACTGCAGAGCATTGGCACCCAGGCGATACATTTGCGTGTCAGCGTAAGAGAACACTCGCCCCTGTAACAGACGATCCTCCGAAGGTTCAATTCCCGGAACAACATTGGCGGGTGCCATGGCAACCTGTTCAGTTTCCTGGAAGACATTTGCCGGATTGCGGTTCAACACCATTTGCCCAACTTTTCGTTCCGCAATACCCGGCCAGATCTTTGTAGCGTCGAGTGGATCGAAATCAAACTTGGACAAGTCTTGTGGTTTCAGAACCTGAATGTACAAGTCCCATTTAGGGAAGTTGCCTTTGTTTATATTAGTCACCAGATCATTGGTCATATGACTGTAATCCTGACCCTGAACTTTTGTGACTTGTTCAGGGGTGAGATTGTTGATGCCTTGCAAGCTCTTCCAGTGAAACTTTACGTAATGCACTTCACCCTTGGCATTGATCAACTTATAGGCATGCACCCCATTGCCATCCATCTCTCGATAACTGGCAGGCGTGCCTGAGTTGGAATACAACTCGGTCAGCGTACGCGTGGCTTCCGGTACGTGGGAGAAAAAGTCGAATCGGCGCGAATCATCGTCGAGGTTGGTACGCGGGTCGGGTTTGAACGCATGCACCATGTCCGGGAACTTGATCGCATCACGGATAAAGAACGTCGGAAAATTATTGCCGACCAAGTCCCAGTTGCCATCGGCGGTGTAGAACTTGGTGGCAAACCCCCGTGGGTCGCGCAGGGTTTCCGGGGAGTGGTTACCGTGAACCACGGCGGAGAAACGCACGAACACCGGCGTGGTTTGTCCGGTAGCGAAGACTTTGGCCTTGCTCAGGTCACTGAGGTCGTTGGTCACCGTAAAAGTGCCGTGGGCGCCGGTGCCTCGAGCATGCACCACACGCTCGGGAATACGTTCACGATCAAAGCGCTGCAGCTTCTGAATCAGTTGCACATCCTGCAGCAGCACCGGGCCGTTGGCTCCAGCGGTTTGCGAGTTCTGGTTGTCGCCGACCGCTGCACCGTTATCACGGGTCAGAGGCGCGGCATGTACAGAGAAGGTTAACAGGCTGGCGGTGAATACACCCAGTGTACGGCGATGGGGAAAAGCCCCCAATCCAAGTGCGGACGTCATATCAGGTTCCTCTGGTTTTTTGGGCGCATCCAGGTGCGCCAACCAAAGGCTAGAGGGCTACGCCTGCGAACATAAATAGAATTTTCATAACTTGGCGATTGAAAATTTTAGCTTCCCGATCAGCGAGTTACGGCGTATTTCGCGCGCGATTAGTGGCACTTTGCAAACTTATCGGCGATTAATCTGTCGATAAAAACGGGCATTGTAAGAAGGTGTTTCGCGCAGGACGCGTTTTGCTGATTTACACTGCGTACACCAACCTCATCTGTAACAAGGAATAACCTATGGGCGTGATAAGTGAGTTCAAGGCCTTCGCGGTCAAAGGCAACGTGGTCGACATGGCTGTCGGTATCATCATCGGCGCCGCCTTCGGCAAGATCGTTTCGTCGTTTGTCGGTGACGTGATCATGCCGCCGATTGGCCTTTTGATCGGTGGGGTGGATTTCAGTGACCTCGCCGTGACGTTAAAAGCCGCCGAGGGTAACGCCCCCGCTGTGATGCTGGCTTACGGCAAATTCATCCAGAGCGTGCTTGATTTCATCATCGTTGCTTTCGCGATCTTCATGGGTGTCAAAGCGATCAACCGTTTGAAGCGCGAAGAGGCCGTGGCCCCGTCTCTGCCGCCGGTCCCAACCAAAGAAGAGGAACTGCTGGGTGAGATCCGCGACTTGCTCAAGGCCCAGAACAACCGCCCTGAATAATCCCGCCTAATAGAAAACGGCACCTGCGAGGTGCCGTTTTTTTTACCAGTAGTTTTCAACGGCCACCTGGCCTGGCTTACGCGTGAGGCTCAGACGCATATGCCGCTGTTTCAGCAAGGTGCGGGTGTCATCGATCATCTGCGGATTGCCGCACAGCATGACTCGCGAATGCTCTGCCGTCAGTTCAACACCAGCGGCACGCTCCAGTTCACCATTCTCGATCAACGCCGTGATGCGTGCGTTCAAGGCGCCAGGATGTTGCTCGCGGGTGACGATGGGAATGAATTGCAGTTTTTCGGCGTGCTCAGCCAGATAATCACGCTGTGCGAGCCCGGCTATCAGCGGCAGATAAGCCAGTTCCTGCGCTTCGCGCACGCTGTACACCAGAATGATCCGCTCGAACCTCTCCCAGACTTCGAAATCCTGCAGGATCGATAGAAACGGTGCCACACCGGTGCCGGTCGACAGCAACCACAGATCGCGACCATCGACGAAACGATCAAGTGTCAGATAGCCGAACGCCTGACGCTCTACCAACAAGGTATCGCCCGTTTCAAGCCGGCTCAATCCACTGGTGAACTCGCCGTCCGGGACCACGATTGAAAAAAACTCGAGAAACTCGTCGAACGGTGATGACACCATTGAGTAGGCACGCCATACGGTGGTGCCGTCCGCCTTGGTCACGCCGAGCCGGGCGAATTGCCCGGCGCGGAAACGAAAACCTGCATCGCGGGTGATGCGCAAGGTGAACAGGCTGGGGGTCAGGGGCTGCACATCAAGCAGTGTCTGGCGGGTAAATTTCTCTGCACTGGCGGTCATGGCGAGATTCCATTGAACGATGACGCCAGTTTCGCGCAAACGCGCTGGCAGTAATACCAGCAAAAAGTAATGGCATTTCGCGACCAGCCCATTAATACAAAATCAACTAATTAACCAACCAGATAATAACTGTAACGATATGTAAAAGCCGAGTTACATGTTGAATCTCATATCAAGTCCTCATAACGCTTTACTCAAAAACCGTTTATACAAAGAGCGAAAAAATCCCTCCGCATCGTAAGAAACCTCCTACACTCGTTTGCGTGCGGTTTTGGATCCAACTGCACCCCCAGAGAAAAGCCGGTGAATTGGAGAGTGGTAATGGAGACATGGAAGGAGTCGCAGCTAAAACAACTGACGTTTGCCAGAAATATAGATAGTGCTTTTGCGGTGCTGCTTCGTTTTATCGAAAATCTCGGTTTTAACTTTTGCAGTATCGTTATCACTCCGTGCGATGGAGGACCTCCGTTCAAGCCCCTGCGAATCGACAATTACCCCAAAGGCTGGAACCTCGAATATGAACAGGAAGGGCACGTAGAGACGGACCCGATAACCTCGCATTGCCAACAATCAATGCTGCCGCTTGTCTGGAGTGAGGCGGTTTTTGCGAATGCGCCTTCTCTGTGGCAGCTATTGCAGCAATACGGGATACATCACGGCTGGTCACAGTCCTTCAACCACGAGGAAAACGGTTTCAGCAGCATTGTCAGCCTGTCCAGAAGGCATTGTCCGATCAGCCCGTTCGAGCTGTACGAGCATTTCGGTTACATGTTTTACGTCACCAATCATTTGAGTGATCTGTTCGCCCGTTCCCTGCCTCGCAGACCTGGCAAGTCTGAGTATCCGCGCCTTACCGCACGTGAGCTGGAAGTTCTGCAACTCTCGGCGCTGGGCAAGACGGCCTACGAAATTGCGAGGATTCTCAGTATCAGCGAACGGACAGTGGGCTATTACATACAAAAAATTCTTCAGAAGCTGAATGTCTGCAACAAGATTTCTGCCGTGATGAGGGCGGCCAAGATCGGCATCATCTGAAAGGCGACAGCGGCGTGCAGGTGAAAACACACGGGTATTTGCCTGGAAAAAAACGTAACATTTGTGACCTTCCTGAGTGATGACGTGAACTGAAGCGTCGAATTGCACTCGGTCGGTTCCGCCGCACAGCGTCAAGGCGGCCGGACACCCGTCGATTACCTGAGTCCCCGCCCCATGCCTTTGCTCGATACCCCCTTCGCTCAACTCGATCTGATCCGCCAACCCGAACAGCAGAACGAACCGCTGCAAGCATTCGATGCGGCGGATGAATACCTGCTCAACCACCTGGCCGCACAGCAGCCGACGGCCGAAACCCGAGTATTGGTACTCAACGACAGCTTCGGCGCACTGGCAGCCAGTCTGCTGGCCAAGGTCCGGGTCGTCAGCAGCGGTGATTCGTTTCTGGGTTTTCAGGGGCTGGAAAAAAACCTGCTGCGCAATGGCCAGGCATTCGATGCGATCCGCGGTATCCCGGCCAGTGAGCCGGTAGTCGGGCCGTTCGACCGGGTGTTGATCCGCGTCCCGAAAACCCTGGCGCTGTTCGAAGAACAGCTGATTCGCCTGCGAGGGCAATTGGCCCCCGGCGCAGAAGTGATCGCAGCGGCGATGGTCAAGCATTTGCCGCGCGCCGCCGGCGATCTACTGGAGCGCTACATCGGCCCGGTACAGGCCTCACTGGCGGTAAAAAAAGCACGCTTGCTGATCGCCACTCCTGAAGCGAAAGCACCGGCAGTGTCGCCCTATCCGACGCGTTATCGCCTTGACGATCCGGCCATTGAACTGCTGAACCACGCCAATGTGTTCTGCCGCGAAGGCCTGGACATCGGTACCCGCGCCTTTCTCCCGCACTTGCCAAAGAACCTCGGCACGGCGCGGGTCGCTGACCTCGGTTGCGGTAACGGTGTGCTGGCGATTGCCAGCGCGCTGCAAAACCCAGACGCGCATTACACGCTGGTCGATGAATCGTATATGGCCGTGCAATCGGCCGCCGAAAACTGGCGTGCCGCGCTGGGTGATCGCGACGTGATTGTGCGGGCCGGTGATGGTCTTGCCGGTCAAGAGCCGCAATCGCTGGATGTCGTGCTGTGCAATCCGCCCTTCCATCAGCAACAAGTGGTTGGCGACTTTCTGGCCTGGCGCATGTTTCAACAGGCGCGCGAGGCGTTGGTGGTGGGCGGTGCGTTGTACATCGTCGGCAACCGTCACCTTGGCTATCACAGCAAACTGGCGCGGCTGTTCCGTGGTGTCGAGCAAGTGGCCGCTACGCCAAAGTTCGTGATCCTCAAGGCGCGCAAGTAAACCGCGAAAAAAAAAACCTCCATCCGGAGGGTTTCAAATCCGTTCCCGAAGGCGCCGGGACGGGGTGCTTCAGTGAGTGGTCAGGCCTGCGGCGTTCATGAACATGCGCATCAGGCTGGCGACGATAAACAGCGCTCCTACGCTACCGACCCAAATCATGGCCAACCAGCCGAGCCGCTGCCACAGCGGTTTTTTTTCGGCTTCTTCAATGTCGTGCAGGGAATGTTTGCCGGTCATTTTCTTTAAACCTCTTCAAGATTGATGGCGTCGCTACCGACGCCATCGCGAGCAGGGTTTCGCTTAGTGGTAGCCGTCTTCATGGGTGACCTTGCCGCGGAACACGTAATAGCTCCAGAAGGTGTAACCCAGGATGAACGGGATGATGAATAACGTGCCGACCAGCATGAAGCCCTGACTTTGCGGCGGTGCGGCGGCGTCCCAGATCGAGATCGACGGCGGCACGATGTTCGGCCACAGGCTGATGCCCAGACCGCTATAGCCGAGGAAGATCAGCACCAGGGTCAGCAGGAACGGCATGTAGTTGGCATTGCGCGCCACGGCGCGAATCAAACCGTACATCGTCACCAGCACCAGAATGGGTACCGGCATGAACCAGAACAGGTTCGGCATGCTGAACCAGCGTGTCGCGATGTCCGGATGCGCCAGCGGCGTCCAGATACTGACGATACCGATCACCGCCAGCAGTACGAAGGCCAGCGGCCGGGCCAGGTTATGCATCTGTTCCTGAAGCTTGCCTTCGGTTTTCATGATCAGCCAGGTGCAACCTAGCAGGGCGTAGGCCACCACCAGCGCAGCACCGCAGAACATCGTGAACGGCGTCAGCCAATCCAGCGAGCCGCCGGCAAACTGCCGGTTGACCACGGGCAAGCCATCGATGAACGCACCGAGCGCCACACCCTGGAAGAACGTCGCGGCCACCGAACCGCCGATGAACGCCTTGTCCCACAGGTGACGCTTGTCGTCCTTGGCCTTGAAGCGGAACTCGAACGCCACGCCACGGAAAATCAGGCCGATCAGCATGAAGATCAGCGGCAGGTACAACGCCGACAACACCACCGAGTACGCCAGCGGAAACGCGCCGAACAACGCCGCGCCACCCAGCACCAGCCAGGTTTCGTTACCGTCCCAGACCGGGGCGACGGTGTTCATCATTACGTCACGGTCAGTCTTTCCCGGGATGAACGGGAAGAGAATCCCGATCCCCAGGTCGAAGCCGTCCATGACCACGTACATCATGATGCCGAAGATGATGATCACGGCCCAGATCAGCGGAAGATCAATACCCATGATTCAAATCTCCTTGGTCAGGGTTGGGCTGTGGTCAGCCTCGGCGCCATCGTCTTCAGCAGCGGACAATGGCCGGGCCGGTGTGCGTTTCTGGCCAGGACCACCGTCGTTGGTTTCCTTGCCCTCGTCGGTTTTCGGTCCTTTGCGCACAAGCCGCATCATGTAGCCGAGGCCCGCACCGAACAGCGCGAAATACACCACCACAAACATGATCAGGGTGATGCTCATCTGCATGAAGCTGTGGTTGGAGGACGCATCCGCGGTGCGCATCAGCCCGTAGACCACCCATGGCTGGCGACCGATTTCAGTGGTAAACCAACCGGCGAGGATTGCGATGAGCCCGGAAGGCCCCATCCACAACGCCAGATACAGGAACGGACGCGAGGTGTAGAGCGTGTCGCGCTTACGTAGCCACAGACTCCACAGACCGGTGAAGATCATCAGGAAACCGAGGCCGACCATGATTCGGAACGACCAGAACACGATGGTCGAATTCGGCCGGTCTTCAGGCGGAAAATCCTTGAGCGCCGGTACCTGCTTGTCCAGCGAGTGAGTCAGGATCAAGCTGCCGAGGTACGGGATTTCCACGGCGAATTTGGTCTTCTCTTCTTTCATGTCCGGCCAGCCGAACAGAATCAGCGGCGTCGCTTCATCGCCCTTGTTTTCCCAGTGGCCTTCGATCGCGGCGATTTTTGCCGGTTGATGCTCAAGGGTATTGAGGCCATGGAAGTCACCGATGACGGCTTGAATCGGCGCGACAATCAGCGCCATCCACATCGCCATCGACAGCATGGTGCGGATGGCCGGGTTGTCCTTGCCGCGCAGCAAGTGCCAGGCAGCCGACGAGCCGACGAAGAACGCCGTGGCCACGAACGCGGCGGTCGCCATGTGCATCAGGCGGTACGGGAATGACGGGTTGAAGATGATCGCCAGCCAGTCGGTGGGAATGACTTGGCCGTTGACGATTTCGAAGCCCTGCGGGGTTTGCATCCAGCTGTTGGACGCAAGAATCCAGAAGGTCGAAATCAACGTACCGATCGCCACCATTACCGTGGAGAAGAAGTGCAGGCCGCGGCCGACTTTGTTCCAGCCAAACAGCATCACCCCGAGAAAACCAGCCTCAAGGAAGAACGCCGTGAGCACTTCATAGGTCAGCAAAGGCCCGGTAACGGCACCGGCGAAGTCCGAGAAGCGGCTCCAGTTGGTACCGAACTGATAGGCCATCACCAGACCGGAGACCACACCCATGCCGAAGTTGACGGCAAAGATCTTTGACCAGAAATGATAAAGGTCACGGTAGGTGTCGTTGCGGGTCTTGAGCCACAAGCCTTCGAGCACAGCCAGGTAACTCGCCAGACCAATGGTGATGGCCGGGAACAGGATGTGGAACGAGATGGTGAACGCGAACTGAATTCGGGCGAGATCGAGTGCCTCTAAACCGAACATAAGTCTTCCTCTGTCAGGTAATACCGGCTTGGGGGCTTGTGACCCCTGCGCCTACTGCCCCCACGGATATGGAGTGTGGCGAATTCTGATTCGTTCTTTTTTAACAACCATCGCAACGCAGGGAGTCTGGCCGACGGGCCACCGGATCAATTCCGTTAGAGGCCTTGATCTGGATCAAGCAACGTTAAAAGAGTAGTCCTATTTCCGACGGAGAACGGCGTGGTCGTTTGCCGCGTGACAAGTTGCCTCACGGTTGCGGGGCAATGCTCTGAAGTACATCCCATGCGGTGAACCGGCGAGCTCCCTTGCCCCAAGGAGTTGGGGTGCAGGGATAATCGATGTCTGGCTAACTAATTTTTTGTCATAGCAACTTCCTGTTACAGACTGGTGATAACCTCGCAGTTCCCCCTCGAACCAGACCTGCCTCCAGATGCCCAGCCAAGAGCCCCTGCTGTTACGTCACCATCGTCCCTTTCTAGCGTTTTGGCTGGCGCGTATTTTCACCGCCAGCGGTTTTCAGATGCTCACCGTGGCGATTGGCTGGAATCTGTATCAGTTGACCGGCAACGTGCTCGATTTGGGTCTGGTGGGGCTTGTTGAATTCGCCCCGCGCGTGCTGTTCATGCTGCACACCGGGCATGTCGCCGACCGTTACGACCGGCGTAAGGTCGCGGCCATCTGTCAGTCGTTACAGGCGCTGATCGCGTTGGCACTGGCCATCGGCAGTGCTACCGATCACATCACCCGGGAAATGATCTTCATCCTCGCCTTCCTGCTGGGTGCGGCGCGCTCGTTTGAAATGCCGACCACTCAAGCGCTACTGCCGAGCATCGTGCCTGCATCGTTGTTCCCGCGGGCCGTCGCGGCGGCGCAATCTGCGCAGCAGTCAGCAACCATCGTCGCACCGGCACTCGGTGGCTTGCTCTATGCGTTCGGCAGCGTCTGGGTCTACGGCCCGACGGTGCTTCTGTATGTGATTGCCTGTTCGTTGATGCTCAACCTGCCTGCCCGGCAGACCCCGTTGAATAAAGGCAAAGCCACGCTGGACTCACTGCTGGCGGGGATCCGCTTCATTCGCAGCCGTCCGGACATTCTCGGGGCGATCTCTCTGGATCTGTTCGCGGTACTGCTCGGCGGCGCCACTGCGTTGCTGCCGGTGTTTGCCAAAGACATTCTGCTGACCGGGCCGTGGGGCCTCGGCCTGCTACGTTCGGCTCCGGCGGTCGGCGCGTTGGCGATGTCACTGTTCCTGGCGCGATTTGCCGTGGAGCGCAACGTCGGCCGGGTGATGTTCACCGCGGTCGGCATCTTCGGCGTCGCGACCATCGCCTTCGGCCTGTCGACCTCCTTCTGGTTCTCGCTGGCGGTGCTGGTCGTGCTCGGCGCAGCGGACATGATCAGCATGGTGATCCGCGCTTCCTTCGTGCAACTGGAAACCCCAGACGAAATGCGCGGCCGGGTCAGCGCGGTGAACGGCCTGTTCATCGGCGCCTCGAACCAGTTGGGCGAATTCGAATCCGGCCTCACCGCCCACTGGTTCGGCACGGTGCCGGCGGTGGTCATGGGCGGGATCGGCACGCTGGTAGTGACGGGGACGTGGATAAAGCTGTTCCCGACCTTGGCCAAACGCGACCGGATGACAGAGCTGGTGGA
The DNA here is from genome assembly GCF_900187585.1 of Pseudomonas sp. Irchel 3E19. Taxonomy (NCBI): domain Bacteria; kingdom Pseudomonadati; phylum Pseudomonadota; class Gammaproteobacteria; order Pseudomonadales; family Pseudomonadaceae; genus Pseudomonas; species Pseudomonas sp. Irchel 3E19. The sequence continues at coordinate 52,180 of NZ_FYDT01000032.1, read as the reverse complement.
AGAGGCGAAGGTTTAGCGTTCGTCCATGAAGTTGCTATGCCAAACACAAATTAATTGAAAAGGTGCGGTACATAGATACCGCACCGAGTGTAATGTATCGCCTTACACTCGCCCCCATGATCAAATCCTTTCAGCACAAAGGCCTTCGCGGCTTCTATGAGACCGGTTCTACTCGCGGAATTCGCGCCGATCACGCGAAACGCTTGGCGCGCATGCTGCAATTCATGGATCGCGCAACGCTTCCCGGGGATCTGGATCTTCCGGGTTGGCGCCTGCATCCACTGAAGGGTGAGTGGTCCGAGTACTGGTCGCTCAGCGTTTCAGGCAACTGGCGGGTTATCTTTCGTTTTGTCGGTTCGGATATCGAACTGGTCGATTATCTGGACTACCACTGACAGGAGGCAGGCCCATGCCCATGCACAACCCGCCACACCCCGGTGAAACACTGCTGTCAGATGTCTTGCCCGAACTTGGCATCAGCGTTACCGAACTGGCACGGCACCTAGGGTTTGCCCGCCCTCATCTATCTCGTGTACTGCACGGGCATGCACCCATAAGCCCTGATCTGGCCGTGCGACTGGAACGGGCGGGCATTGGAAAAGCTCGCGTTTGGCTAGGTGTTCAAACCGATTACGATCTGTGGCAAGCGGAGCATCGAGAGCAACCGGCGATTGAGCCTATCTTTGCCCACGCCTGATCACCTCAAACCAACAACTCCCCGGCCACTTTCGCCCTTAGCGCCTTGCCGCCGAGTTGCTCGACCAGCGTCAAGGCAAACGCCAGCGCTGCTCCAGAGCCTTGGGCGGTGACGCAGTTGCCGTCTACCACAACCGGTTGATCAACAAACGTACAGCCCGAGAGTTGATGGCTGGCGCTGGGCAGGCAGGTCATGCGCCGCTGGCGCAGCACGCCGAAGCTTTGCAGGGCGATGGCCGGGGATTCGCCGATCGCGGCGAACAGACGTCCGGCGCTGGCCTGATCCTTGAGCAGTTGTTGCAGAGGTTGATGTGCTGCGAGGTGCTGCGACCCGACAGCGCCGCCGGGCAGCACGACCAGGTCGAAGATCTGCGCCAGCACATCGACCAGCATGCCATCGGCGGTCAAGCGGGTGCCGCGCGCGCAGGTCAGCATGCGTCGGCCTTCGATGCTGGCGGCCACCACTTCGATGCCGGCTCGGCGCAGCACGTCGATCAGGGTCACGCTTTGCAGATCATCGATGCCCTCGGCGAGGGTAATCAGGGCTCTAAAGGTCATGGGCGCTATCCGCTGGATGATCTTTAAAGCGTAGTCAGCTTTGCCTCCGACCGTTCGGATACAGCCCTTACTTGATGTAAAGCTGCGTCGACATCGTGTTGCGCGGGGCGTTGATCGAGGTGTTACTGAAGCTGAAGGTGCCTTCCTGCTTGCCCGCCATATCGAAGGTGTAAAGAGAACCCACGGTTTTGCTGCCGGGCGTGCATTCAGTCAAGTTGCCGTTATCGAAAGCGCACACCGGGGATCGTGTGCCATTCACTTCGAAGCCGTCCAGCGTGGCGTGCGGCTGGCTCTGGCCATAACCGACCTCCAGCACGTAGACCGTGATATTCGGTCCACTGTGATTGCACTGGGTTTGCGGCTGATTATCGGCAATGTCTTCCAGGCCACAGGCCGGCGATTGCACCTTGATGACTTTCACTTCACTCAAGGGCGGTGCCGATGCCGCCCATGCAGCCGATGTCCCGGTCATCAGCCCTGCAATCAATCCGAAAGCCTTTACCCAGCGCGTGCTCATGCGTTCAATGTCCCCAAAAAATCAGCGCGCAGTATGGCGCAGTTGGTGCCGGTACAAAACTTCGCCGACGATCGACACCAACAACCGCCATATTCCTCACGCTGCTGGTATGATGCGCGGCTTTTTCCGGCCTACCACAATTTTCCAGGCGCTTGCGACGGTCTGTGCTTTGCTGTTGAGGTCGATACATTTACGGCGCCATGCGCGCCACGGGGAGCAGACATGCTGGAAAGGCTGTTTCAACTCAAGGCACACAACACCAACGTGCGCACCGAGATTCTTGCGGGCATCACGACGTTCCTGGCCATGGCCTACATTCTGTTCGTCAACCCGAGCATTCTCGGCGAGACTGGCATGGATAAAGGTGCGGTGTTCGTCGCCACCTGTCTGGCAGCCGCCATCGGCTCCACGGTCATGGGCCTGATCGCCAACTACCCGATCGCCCTCGCTCCGGGCATGGGCCTGAACGCCTTCTTCACTTATACCGTCGTGCTGCACATGGGCCACACCTGGCAAGTGGCGCTGGGCGCGGTGTTCATCTCGGCCGTGTGCTTCTTCCTGCTGTCGATCTTCCGCATCCGCGAATGGATCATCAACAGCATCCCGCTGCCGCTGCGCTCGGCGATTGCGGCCGGTATCGGCCTGTTCCTGGCGCTGATCGCCCTGCACAACGCCGGCATCGTGGTCAGCAACCCGGCGACCATGGTCGGCCTCGGTGACCTGAAGCAGCCTGCACCGATCCTCGCCACTCTCGGTTTTGCCTTGATCGTTGCCCTTGAGGCACTGAAAGTGCGCGGCGCGGTGTTGATCGGCATTCTCGCGGTGACCATCGTTTCCATCGCCTTCGGCTTCACCGCGTTCAATGGCGTGACGTCGATGCCACCTTCGCTGGCCCCGACCTTCCTGCAGCTGGACATCATGGGGGCACTGGACATCGGTCTGGTCAGCGTGATTTTCGCCTTCCTGTTTGTCGACCTGTTCGACAACTCCGGCACCCTGATCGGCGTCGCCAAGCGCGCCGGCCTGATGGGCAAGGATGGCCACATGCCGAAAATGGGGCGCGCACTGATTGCCGACAGCACCGCCGCCATGGCCGGTTCGCTGCTGGGCACCTCGACCACCACCAGCTACATCGAATCCGCTGCCGGCGTGAGTGCGGGCGGCCGTACCGGTCTGACAGCTGTTGTCGTGGCGATTCTGTTCCTGCTGGCGTTGTTCTTCTCGCCACTGGCGGCCAGCGTTCCGGCTTTCGCCACCGCACCGGCGCTGCTGTTCGTCGCCGTCTTGATGATGTCGGGCCTGGCAGAAATAGAATGGGACGATATCACCGTCGCCGCACCGGTCGTGGTCACCGCGCTGGCCATGCCGTTCACGTATTCGATCGCCAACGGCATCGCCTTCGGCTTCATCGCCTGGACCGCAATCAAACTGCTGTCCGGTCGTGCCCGTGAGCTGAACCCGGCGCTGGTGATTCTGTCGATTCTGTTCGTGATCAAGTTGGGTTGGTTCAACGCATGACTTTCGATTCCCAGGCTTACGCCGCACAGCTAGAAGACAAGGTCACGCGTTTGCGTGACCTGTTGGCCCCGTTCGATGCGCCAGAGCCAACCGTGTTCGACTCGCCGCTGCAGAACTTCCGTCTGCGCGCCGAGTTCCGCCTGTGGCGTGAGGCCGGCGAGCGGCATTACGCGATGTTCTCCCAGGACGACAAACGCACGCCGATCCTGATTGAAGCGTTCCCGATCGCCAGCCTGCGCATCAATGAAATGATGCCGCAGCTCAAGGCGGCGTGGCAGGCCAGCGCGGCGCTGAGCCACAAGTTGTTCCAGGTCGAGTTCCTGACCACCCTGGCCGGCGACGCGATGATCACGCTGTGCTACCACCGTCCGCTGGACGAGCACTGGCATGCGGCAGCGACGAAGCTGTCGGCCGATCTCGGCGTCAGCATCATCGGCCGTTCCAAAGGCAAACGCGAAGTGCTCGGCCAAGACTATGTGGTGGAAAAACTCGAAGTCGGCGGCCGCACGTTCAGCTATCGCCAGCCCGAAGGCGCGTTCACCCAGCCTAACGGCACCGTGAACCAGAAGATGTTGAACTGGGCTTACGAAGCATTGGGCGATCGCCCTGACGATCTGCTGGAGCTGTACTGCGGCAACGGCAACTTCACCCTGCCGCTCGCGACCCGCGTGCGCAAAGTGCTGGCCACCGAAATCAGCAAGACCTCGGTCAACGCCGCACTGAGCAACCTCAGCGAAAACGCTGTGGATAACGTCACGCTGGTGCGTCTGTCTGCCGAAGAGCTGACCGAAGCCCTCAACGAAGTTCGCCCATTTCGTCGCCTGCAGGGCATCGACCTGAAGAGCTACGAGTTCGGCAGCGTGTTCGTCGACCCGCCGCGCGCCGGCATGGACCCGGACACTTGCGAGCTGACCCGACGCTTCGACAACATCCTCTACATCTCCTGCAACCCGGAGACCCTGGCGGCCAACATCGCCCAGTTGCACGACACGCACCGCATCACCCAGTGCGCGTTGTTCGACCAGTTCCCGTGGACGTATCACATGGAATCGGGTGTGTTGCTGACCCGCCGTTGAGTGCAGAGGCCGGATACGAAAAAGCCGTCGTGATTGACGGCTTTTTTGTGGTCGTTTTTTGATCTGTGCGATCACCGAACATAAAACGCCAAGGTCAATGTTGTTCAATTGACCGATGTAACCATCTAGTACATTTTATCTCCACAGGCTGAAACCCTCGGCCAAAGCCAAAAACAATAAGTGGAGTTACCCCCATGCCCCCTATCGTTCTGGTGCTCAACGGCCCGAACCTGAACCTGCTCGGCACCCGCGAGCCGGCGACTTATGGCCACGAAACCCTGGCGGATATCTCCGCGCTGTGCGGCCGCGCGGGCGAAGAATTCGGCCTGGCCGTGGAGTTTCGCCAGACCAATCACGAAGGTGAACTGCTCGACTGGATTCACGGAGCACGCGACCGTTGCGCCGGGATCGTGATCAATCCGGCGGCGTGGACGCACACCTCGGTGGCGATTCGCGATGCACTGGTGGCCAGTGAATTGCCGGTGATTGAAGTGCACCTGTCCAACGTCCATGCCCGCGAACCGTTCCGGCATCATTCGTTTGTCTCGGCCATCGCTACGGCGGTGATGTGCGGGTTTGGCAGCCATGGCTATCGTCTGGCTCTGGAACATTTCAGCCAGCGGCTGAAGGGATGCCCGGCATGATCCGCAAGAACGTAATACTGGCCGGACTGATCGGTGCCGGCATTCAGGCCTCGCGCACACCTGCGCTGCATGAGCACGAGGGTGATGCGCAGGACATGCGCTATCTGTATCGCTTGGTCGACCTCGATCAATTGCAGTTGGACATCAACGCCCTGCCCGACTTGCTGCTGGCCGCTGAGCGCATGAACTACACCGGCCTGAACATCACCTTCCCGTGCAAGCAAGCGATCATCCCGCTGCTCGACGAACTGTCGCCGGAAGCTCGCGGCATCGGCGCGGTGAATACCGTGGTGCTCAAGGACGGCAAACGCGTCGGCCACAACACCGATTGTCTGGGATTCGCCGAGGGTTTTCGCCGTGGCTTGAATGACGCTGCGCGTAACCGCGTAGTCCAGATGGGCGCTGGCGGTGCAGGCGCGGCAGTGGCCCACGCGCTATTGAGCGAAGGCGTACAACGGCTGAGCATTTTCGACGTGGACAGCGAACGCGCTGAAAGCCTGGCGAACAACCTCAATCAGCATTTCGGCGTTGGCCGCGCAGTGGCCGGGCATGATTTGCCAAGCACGCTGAATCAAGCCGATGGCCTGGTGAACACCACGCCAATGGGCATGGCCAAACTGCCGGGCATGCCGGTTCCGGTCGAGTTGCTGCGCAAGGACTTGTGGGTGGCGGAGATTGTGTACTTCCCTCTGGAGACCGAACTGCTGCGCAACGCCCGCGCCTTGGGCTGCCGAACGCTGGATGGCGGCAACATGGCGGTGTTTCAGGCAGTGAAGGCGTTTGAGTTGTTCAGCGGCGTGGTGCCGGACGCGCAGCGGATGCTGGCGCATTTTCAAAGCATGGAGGGTTGAACTCAATCCTCCTGTGGGAGCGGGCTTGCTCGTGAAAGCGGTGTACCCGTCAGCAGATGTATAACTGACCGGACGCTTTCGCGAGCAAGCCCGCTCCCACAAGGGAAATGCATCAGGCTTGCAGGTAGCGCAACACCGACTCGCAGATCATCTCGCGATGACGTTGCTTGATGCTTTCGTCTGGCAGGTCGATCTGGAAAATCTCGCCAAACGTCTGGCGGTTCGACACGCGATAGAAGCAGAACGAACTGATCAGCAGATGCACGTCCAGCGCATCGAGCCCACTGCGAAACACACCCTCTTCGGCACCCCGGCGCAGGATCTCGCCGAGTGAATCGAGGATGGTGTTGTTCATCGCCTTGATCGCATCCGAACGCTTCACGAATTCAGCGTTGTGGATGTTCTCGATGCAGACGATGCGCACAAAATCGACGTTGCGGTCGTGGTGATCGAAAGTAAATTCGACCAGCCGCCGAATCGCCTCCACCGGCGGCAGCTCGGCCAGGTGCAGGCGGCTTTCCGTATTGCGAATATCGCCGTAGAGCTTCTCCAGCACCTCGACGTACAACTGCTCCTTACTGCCGAAGTAGTAATAGATCATGCGTTTGGAGGTGTGGATGCGTTCGGCGATCGCGTCGACGCGGGCACCGGACAATCCTTGCTGGACGAACTCGACGATCGCCTCCTGCAGGATGTTCTCGCGGGTCTTTTCCGGGTTGTTCTTGCGACTCTTGCGCGGCTCTACGACGGGCTCGACGGGGGCTGCGGGGAGTTCTGTAGTCATTGTCATTGCGGGCTCACGGCCATCACTGCACACGCCGGCGATTATGGGCCGCGCGGCACAGTGAAGGAAGCCGCGCGACCCGTGTTTAATCCCCCGCTTACGAAATTCCTACAACTTCGCCTGGCGCACTGCGCCACTGCGTGATTTGGCCATCGCCGCCAGGCGCACCGCCACGTTCGCCGCGCCGTAGCCGGCATAACCGTTTTTACGCTGGATGATTTCGAAGAAGAACCGCCCTTCGAACGGTTCGGTGTAAACGTGAAACAACTCGCCGCCCTGCGCGTCACGGTCATAGAGCACGTTGTAATACGCCAGCTCACTGAGGAACTCATCATCGAAATCAAAGCGCGCAGCCAGATCGTCGTAATAGTTCAGCGGGATATCCAGCAGCGGCACGCCTGCTTCCTTGGCGCGGCTGACTTCGGCGAAGATGTCGTCGCAATCGAAGGCGATGTGGTGCACGCCGGAGCCGCGGTAACTCGACAGAGCGTGAGAGATCGCTGTATTGCGGTTCTCGGAAATGTTCAGCGGCAAACGGATCGAGCTGTCGCGGCTGCGTAACGCGCGGCTCTTCACCAGACCGTAGGGGTCGGGCAGGACCACTTCGTCGTCAGCCTCGAAATCGAGCAGGCTCTTATAGAACAGCACCCAACTGTCGAGGCTGTCGGCCGGCAGCGCCATGGCCATGTGATCGATGCGCTTGAGACCACCACCGGCAACTGCGTCGGGCCGCACATTGAAATCAGTGCCGTAGACATCAGCGTCTTCATCCACCAGATAAATCAGGCTTGCGTCTGGCGCGCGCACCGCCGCCAGCTCCAGCTCGTTGGGACCGACCAGTCCGCGATAGGGCTGGCCCTTATAAGCCACAGCGCGGGCCAGCGCACTGGCGCTGTCCTTGACCCGCACCGCAGTGGCGCACAGCGACGGGCCGTGCGCCTCGAAAAAGCTGTGACCAAACGAATAGGGCTCTGCGTTGAGGATCAGGTTGATATCCCCCTGGCGCAGCAGGCTCACACTCTTGGAACGGTGCTGCCCGGCCTTGACGAAACCCAGACGTTCCAGCCAGTTCGAGAGCTTGGCACCGAGCGCTTCGTCGACGGCGAATTCGAGGAACTCAATGCCGTTGTACTCGCTGGCCTTGGGCGTTTCGAAGAGGATTTCACGGTTGGCCACGGGGGCTGCTTCCTGCTCCAGGCGCTGGCGGGTTTTCTCTTCCAGATACAGCAGCGAGCGCAAACCATCGGCGGCATTGGCCCGTGGTGGCGCGGCACGGAAACCGTCGTTGAAGATTTCCAGCGACAGCGGCCCGGTGTAACCGCTCTTGATGATCGGCGCGAGGAACCCCGGAAGATCGAATTCGCCCTGCCCCGGGAAGCAGCGGAAATGCCGGCTCCACTCCAGCACATCCATGGCCAGAATCGGCGCATCGGCCATTTGCACGAAAAAGATCTTGTCGCCGGGGATGTCGGCAATCGCGCTTGGATCGCCTTTGAGCGACAGCGTATGGAAACTGTCGAGCAGCACGCCCAGGCTCGGGTGATCGGCTTGACGCACGATGTCCCAGACCTGTTGCCAAGTATTGACGTGGCGCCCCCAGGCCAACGCTTCGTAACCGATGCGCAACCCACGTGCGCCGGCATGTTCAGCCAGCAAACGCAGGTCATCGACGAGGATTTGCTGATCGCCGACGCTGTCGGCCGAGGCGTTGCTGCACACCAGCACCAGATCGGTGCCCAGCTCCTGCATCAGGTCGAACTTGCGCTCGGCCCGCTCCAGATTGCGCGCCAAGCGATCACGGCGGCAGCCTTCGAAATCGCGGAACGGCTGAAACAGGGTGATGGCAATCCCGAGATCGGCGCACATCTGCTTGATTTCACGGGGACTGCCGTCGTAGTACAGGAGATCGTTTTCGAAAATCTCTACCCCGTCGAACCCGGCGGCGGCGATGGCTTCGAGTTTTTCCGGCAGGGTGCCGCTCAGGGAAACGGTGGCAATGGAACGCTGCATGTTTCTACTCCCGGACTGCGCCGCTTTATCTTTACTGTAGGAGCAGCCTGCGGCAGCTCCTACATGGGATGGTTTTTTATCGTGGGGAAATTATTGGCTGCATCAGTTCGCGCAGCAATTTAAAGTGTACTACCCGGTTAGTTTTGCGTGCGATTATCGAACACAATGGCGGTTTGGCGAATTGACGATTTTTCGTCCACTGCCCAACATCGGCAACACATTGAGTCCGGATCTGAACCACCGGTCGCAGCGTGCAAGAAAAAAAGCACACCAAATAAAAAATCCAAAAACGGGTGGAACACATGATTCCTTCACAGACTTCCCGCATGGCCCCGGCCATGAGCACTGCCACGGGTGGCATTGGCGACAAGATCCGCGGCGCCATGGCGGTCGGCAAAACCCGTTGGGGCATGCTGGCGCTGGTGTTTTTCGCCACCACCCTGAACTACATCGACCGCGCCGCCCTCGGCGTCATGCAGCCAATCCTCGCCAAGGAAATGAGCTGGACGGCGATGGACTACGCCAACATCAACTTCTGGTTTCAGGTCGGCTACGCCATCGGCTTCGTGCTGCAAGGGCGGTTGATCGACCGGGTCGGCGTCAAGCGCGTGTTCTTCTGCGCGGTACTGTTGTGGAGCCTGGCCACCGGCGCGCACGGTCTGGCGACTTCGGCGGTCGGCTTCATGGTCTGCCGGTTCATTCTCGGCCTGACCGAAGCGGCGAATTACCCGGCCTGCGTGAAAACCACACGCCTGTGGTTCCCGGCCGGCGAACGCGCCGTGGCTACCGGTATCTTCAATGCCGGGACCAACGTCGGCGCGATGTTCACGCCGATGCTGTTGCCACTGGTTTTGCACGTGTGGGGCTGGCAGGCGGCGTTCCTGTGCATGGCGGCGCTGGGCGGGATCTGGCTGTTGTTCTGGGGCCTGAAGTACTTCAACCCGGAAGATCACCCGAGCGTGAAACAGTCCGAGCTGGACTACATCCAGCAGGAAGTCGAACCGGAGCAGGCCCGCGTGCCATTCTCGAAAATCCTCCGTATGCGCGGCACCTGGGCCTTCGCCCTCGCCTACTCGCTGACCGCGCCGGTGTTCTGGTTCTACCTGTACTGGCTGCCACCGTTTCTCAATCAGCAATACAACCTGGGCATCAACGTGACCCAGATGGGCATCCCGCTGATCATCATCTACGTCACCGCCGACTTCGGTAGCGTCGGGGGCGGCATTCTGTCCTCGTTCCTGATCGGTCGCGGGATGAACGCGATCAAGGCGCGGCTGCTGTCGATGTTCCTGTTTGCCTGCTGCATCATCGGTGTGGTCATGGCCGCCGGTTCCGCCAATCTGTGGGTCGCGGTGGCGGCGATTTCTCTGGCGATCGGCGCGCATCAGGCATGGACGGCGAACATCTGGAGCCTGGTGATGGACTACACGCCCAAGCACATGATGAGCACGGTGTTTGGTTTCGGCGGCATGTGCGCGGCGATCGGCGGGATGTTCATGACCCAGATCGTCGGTCACATCCTTACCGTCACGAACAACAACTACACCGTGTTGTTCACCCTGATTCCGGCGATGTACTTCATTGCGCTGACCTGGATGTACTTCATGGCGCCGCGCAAGATTCCGACCGTCACCGAGTAACCTGCGCCTACACCAAACCTAGTGTGGGAGGGGGCTTGCTCCCGAAAGCGGACTGACATTCAAAACGAATGTCGGCAGATACACCGCCTTCGGGAGCAAGCCCCCTCCCACACGTTTCTGCATCGCTCCTCAGCGGCGGCTCTGCTGCCACGCCGCCGCCAACCCGCTGCAACAGATCACCGCAATCCCGATCACGGTCAACAGGCTCGGCGTGTGATTGAACAGCAGCCAGCCCAACAACCCCGCAAACACGATCTGGCAATAACCGAACGGCGCCAGCAACGCCGGTGCGGCATGGCGGAACGCCTGAGTCAGAAACAAATGCGCGGTCATCCCGCAACTGCCCAGCGCCAGCATCAGCCCGGCGTGAGTCAACGTCGGCACCTGCCAGAAGAACGGCACCAAAGCACTCATCACCAACGTGTTGCACAACCCGGCAAAGAAGTTGCTGGTGGTCGGGCTATCGATTTGCGCGAGCTTGCGGGTCAGCAGTTGGTAGAAGCAGAAAAACAGCGCCGAGCAGAACGGCAGCAACACCGCCGGGGTGAACAGTTCACCTCCGGGATGAACGATGATCAGCACGCCGATAAACCCACAGATCACCGCGATCCATTGGCCACGGGTCACCTTTTCCTTGAGCAGCGGCACCGACAATGCCGTCACCAGCACCGGAGCCAGGAAGTTCACCGCCGTCGCTTCCGCCAGCGGGATGTACAGCAGCGCCGTGGTGAAAAACAGGCTCGTACCGAGCAGGCACAGCGCCCGGATCAATTGCAGCAAAGGACGTTTGGTTCGCAGCACGCGCAGCCCGGACTGCGGTAGAAAAATCCCCGCCATCAACAAGGTGTGCACCACATACCGTGCCCACACCACCATCACGATCGGATAGAACCCCGACAGATACTTCGACAGTGCGTCATGGCTGGAGAACAGGAAGGTCGCCAGGACAATCAGCAAGATCCCTTTGAAGGGTTGGTTGACTCCGGATAACGGCGTGCTGACGGTCATGAGGTCTCCTTGTAAACACTGCGCAACAATCTAGAGCCAGGTGTCGGACTCTCACAGACAACAATTGAAATAGTGGGCGAACAGCGCACTGCATTGCATGAAGAAAATCGTCTGGCGTCGAACCATCGGCGTATGTAACGCACTGTGGCGTGAATCTTCGGCCAGGCAGTCCTACCTTCCAGCGTGGTTCATTTCGACAAGTTAATACTGAAAAAGGGCACTTTCGTCTCTTCGACGGGATTTGTCTTACGCGTTCTTACAGATCTGTCCTGCCAATATTGATCTCTGCAGTTATTCATAGGCCCGGCAATTTCGCCGGAACAACCTGTATGAGAAAAGCGACATGTTATGGAACAAGGCAAGACGCAGCGAAAACGTCAACGATCAACGAAAGGACAAGGATGTCCGCAGCCCTACAGGGATAGCTTTAGCGGCGGGTCTGATCGTCTCGATAATGGCAGGTATGGGTGCCTACTGGGCCGACCTGGAGAAATCGGGCGACATCGAAACGGTCAATACGATGCAAGAGCAGCCCTTGGGAGAGATGGGAAAATTTGTGAAGGATGACCCCCATCGGTTTTTTGTCGAGTCCGTGCTGGGAAGCACCGAAGACGTCTGGACACAGATATTTGCGCAAGTGGGGAAACAGTATCAGTCGCCTGAACTTGTTCTGTATGACGTCGAGACCCAGTCTGCCTGTGGCGCGTATCGATCAAAAGAAGCCGGCCCGTTCTACTGCGAACTGGACAAGAAAATCTACATCGACCTCAAATCGCTGGAGTCTTTTACTGTTCAGGACTCAATGGTGGCGGACTTTGCGCAAGCCTATGTGATTGCTCATGAGGTTGGGCACCATGTTCAGAATGAAATGGGTGTGCTCAAACAAATGGAGGACGCCGAAAACAGCGGTGAATCCATGACCGGGGCTGACGGCCTGGGCGTGCGTCTGGAATTACAGGCCGACTGCCTGGCAGGCTACTGGGCACGCCATGCGCAAGAAAATCTGCAATGGCTCGACCCCGATGATCTGGATGAAGCCTTGGAGATTGCCTCAAAAGTGGGTGACGATTACCTGATGCGCAAAGCGCACCTGGAGGTTCGGCCGGAGGCGTTTACTCACGGCACTTCGCAACAGCGAATCAACTGGTTCAACACCGGTTTCAATGCTTCACACGGAGATGCCTGCACCACTTTTGAAGCAGCACAACTGTAAGATGCATGGATTGAGCACCGCTAAACGCCATTGACCAACGAACTGACATCTCCTGTGGAGTGTCTGACGACCGGACTGGCGCCGTTCCCACACACCAGCAACACTCATCACCACGATCAGAAAGAGGATTCCCACATGCTATGGAAAAAAGGCCGACGCAGTGACAACGTCGTCGATGCCCGTGGTGATGATACCGGCGGTGGCGGCGGCATGCGTTTCGGTGGCGGCAAGGGGTTGAGCCTGGGGGCAATCCTGCTGATCGTCGGCATCGGCTGGATCACCGGACAGGATCCGCTGCAGATCCTCGGTCAACTCACCGGACAAATGTCCGAACAGCCGGCACCCACCTCGCAGACGCGTCAGGCCCCACCGGCCAATGACGAACAGGCCGAGTTCGTCCGTTCGATCCTTGGCGACACTGAGGACACTTGGGGCACGGTTTTCCAGCAGGCCGGCCGTCAATATAAGGACCCGACCCTGGTGCTGTTCAGCAATCGGGTCAACTCCGCCTGTGGTCTGGCCACCTCGGCCACTGGCCCGTTCTACTGCCCGGCGGATCAGAAGGTCTATCTGGACATGGCGTTCTTCCAGGAGATGTCGCAACGCTTCAAGGCTGCCGGCGACTTCGCCCAAGCCTACGTGATCGCTCACGAAGTCGGACACCATGTGCAGACGCTTCTTGGCGTCTCGGCGAAAATTCAGACAGCCCGCCAGCAAGGTCGGCAGATGGAAGGTGCCGGTGGCTTGCTGGTACGTCAGGAATTGCAGGCCGATTGCCTGGCCGGCGTCTGGGCCTATAGCGCGCAGAAGCGCTTGAACTGGCTGGAGCCCGGCGACATTGAAGAAGCCTTGAATGCCGCCAATTCCATCGGCGATGATCGCCTGCAACAACAGGGTCAGGGCCGTGTAGTACCGGACTCGTTTACCCACGGTACGTCGGCGCAAAGGGTGCGCTGGTTCAAAACCGGATTCGCGCAGGGCCAGGTCGGCCAGTGCGACACCTTCGCGGCGAAAAACCTGTAAATGCATAAATGGCTTTTGGCTTTACTGATCATTGGCAGCACCGCGCAAGCGGCCGGCGTCGACGCGATCAGTCCCGGGCGCTTGCAATTGAAGGCCGGGGAAATGGCGGTGGGCATCGGGCCTGCGCCGGAAAAAATCGAGCGTGTGCTGATCGTCATTCATGGGCGCTTGCGCAACGCCGAGACCTATCGCAAAAGCGCCGAAAGCGCGGCCGAACTGGCCGGACAAACCGCCCACACACTGGTGATTGCGCCGCAGTTCCTCAATGAAAGTGATGTGGCCCTGTACTCGTTGCCCACCACGGTATTGCGCTGGAAAGGCAACGAGTGGATGGGCGGCGGTTTATCCACAGGCCCGAATCCGTTGAGTTCCTACGCAGCGCTGGACGAAATCGTCGCCCGCATCACCGATCGAAAACAGTTTCCAGACGTGAAGCAGATCGTGATTTTCGGCCACTCCGGCGGTGGCCAAGTGGTGCAGCGTTATGCGCTGCTGGCCAAGGATCAGCCGGCGCTGAAAGCCAACGGCATTCGCCTGCGTTATGTGGTCGCCAATCCGTCTTCCTACGCTTATTTCAACGAGCAGCGGCCCGTGGCGTTCGATCACGCCAAGTGCATGGGCTTCAATCGCTGGAAGTACGGTTTGTCAGACATGCCGGTGTACGCCGGTGGGCAAACGCCGTTGCAGCTTGAAAGCAGTTACATCAAGCGCGAGGTGATTTATCTGCTTGGGCAGCAAGACATCGACCCGCAACACCCGGCGTTGGACAAGGGCTGTGAGGCCCAGGCGCAAGGGGCTTATCGCTTGATGCGCGGCAAACTGTTTTTCGGTTATTTGCTGCGCCGGCATCCGGAAGGGGTGAATCAGCGGCTGGTGGAAGTGCTTGGAGTCGGGCACAACGGCGATGGGATGTTGACCTCGCCGGAGGGGCAAAAGGCGTTGTTTGATCAGTAAGCTGTTTGGCGGATTTAATGCCCTCTTCGCGAGCAAGCCCGCTCCCCCAGGGGTATGTATTCCAAATGTGGGAGCGAGCCTGCTCGCGAAGAAGTCAGCTCAGGCACCAAAGATTTCAGGCCAGAATCATCCGCCGCAACTCGACACAATCCTGCGCATGCCAATCCGTCAGCTCCGGCCACGGGTTATGCGGCAGGTTCACCAACACCGTCCGCGCGCCCGCTGCTCGCCCGCAATCGAGATCAAAGCGGTAATCGCCGACCATCACCATCTCACTGGCCGGTACCGCCCAGGCTTCTGCCAACTTGAGCAACCCACCCGGATGCGGCTTGGGCGGCGCTTCATCACGGCCCAGCACGTCTTCCACCGCGAAGCAGTCAGCCAGGCCAATCGCCTCTAGCGTCACATGCGCCAGTTCCCGCGCATTACGGGTGAGGATAGCGAGGCGATAACCGCGCGAATGCAGATCACGCACCAGTTCCACCGCACCGGTCGCCGGAGTCGAACCGAGTGCCAGATCGCGCTCATGCTCCAGCAACCACGCATGTTTCGCTGCCGCCTCCTCGGCCGGCAACGCGGCGAGATGGGTGAGGATGTCGTCCTCCGGCGGGATCGCCAGCGCCACGCGAATCGCCGCGAAGTCATGCACGGCGACGGTCAGGGTGCCGTCCATGTCGAACACCCAGTGCTTCACCTCGGCCAGGCTCATGCCCAATCCTTGCGATGGCGGATCAGGCCTTCCTGCGTCACCGACGCCACCAGTTGCCCGGCGCGGTTGAACACGCTGCCACGGGAGAACCCACGGGAATTTCCGGCCCACGGGCTGTCCATCGCGTAGAGCAACCAGTCATCGGCGCGCAGATCGTTGTGGAACCACAGCGCGTGATCGAGGCTGGCGACCTGCATGTCTTTCTGCCAGACCGATTTGCCGTGGGGCAGCATCGAGGTGGTCAGCAGACCGAAGTCCGAGGCGTAGGCCAGCAGGTATTTGTGCAGCGCCGGGATGTCGGCCAGCGCGCCATCGGCGCGGAACCACACGTACTTGACCGGATCCGCCGGTTGCGGGTTGTACGGATCTTTTTCGGTGACCGGGCGCACTTCGATCGGTTTCGGGCACGGCAATTTTTCACGCATATGCTCGGGGATCAGGTGCGCGCGTTGCTGGGTCAGTTCCAGTTCCGAGGGCAGGTTTTCCGGGCCGACCACCACCGGCATCGGAGTCTGATGCTCGAAGCCTTCTTCGTCGTACTGAAACGAAGCGCTGCTGGTGAAGATCGGGTGGCCCTTCTGGATCGCCGTGACGCGACGGGTACTGAAACTGCCGCCATCGCGCACGCGATCAACCGAATACACCACCGGCAACTTGGCGTCGCCAGGACGCAGGAAATAGCCGTGCATCGAATGCACATGACGTGTTTCTTCAACCGTCTGACTGGCCGCCGACAACGACTGACCGAGTACCTGCCCCCCGAACAACTGACGGAAACCCAAATCCTGGCTGCGGCCACGGAACAGGTTTTCTTCGATCGGTTCCAGGGTCAGCAGGTCGACCAGATCTTCCAACACTTGGCTCATTCAGACTCTCCTCACACAAAGCGATGTCGCGCAGTCTTGGCTGCGGCGGCCGATTCAGATTCTGGCGCGGGCCAATGATTTGGCGGCCATTGTAAACGTCCGTGTCGGCTTATCCATGCAAGGTTTGCAGCCACTGCTCCCGGGTGATGCGGTACAGCACATGTCTTCTTAACGGGTGATCGACGGCAAGCTTGGGGTGATCAAAGTCATTGGCGGGATCGTGATGCATGCCGATCGCCTGCATGACTTTCTCCGAAGGAAGATTGCTTTGTGCGGTGAAAGACACGATCTCTTTCAAGGCCAAGCGATCAAACCCGCAACGTAGAGCGGTCCACGCCGCTTCACTGGCGTAACCCAGGCCCCAATGTTCCTTGGCCAGACGCCAGCCGATCTCTACCGCCGGCGTAAATGCCGCATCGAAACCGACGACGCCCAGACCGGTGAAACCGATGAATTCACCGCTGTCCTTGCGTTCCAGCGCCCACAAGCCGTAACCGTGTTCGGCAAAATGCCCGCGCACGCGACCGATCAGCGCAGCGCTTTCCAACCGGCTCAACGGCTGCGGAAAGTAGCGCATCACCTGAGGATCGGCACACATCGCCGCAAATGCCGGCAAGTCCTCGTCCTGCCACTGACGCATCAGCAGGCGTGCGCTTTCGAGTTCCAGTATCGGCTCCATCGTGCCCCTCCGTTTCCATGCCGCAAGTCTACATCGCTGGTAGGATCCTTCATTCTTTCCTACGTTTGCTACTTGAAATCCCCATGCCCCTACCGCTGATCTACCACGAAGACTACAGCCCCGAGTTTCCGGCGGATCACCGCTTCCCGATGGACAAGTTTCGCCTGTTGCGCGATCACCTGGTCGACAGTGGACTGGTGCGCGACGCCGATCTGCTGCGTCCGCAAATCTGCCCCAACGACATCCTCGCCCTCGCCCATGACCGTAGCTATATCGAACGCTACATGAGTGGCGAGTTGTCTCGCGAAGACCAGCGGCGTCTTGGCTTGCCATGGAATGAAGCGCTGGCGCGGCGCACGGTGCGCGCGGTCGGCGGTTCGATTCTGGCGGCTGAAAAAGCCCTGGAGCATGGCTTGGCTTGTCATCTGGCGGGTGGCACCCATCACGCCCACTACGACTACCCGGCCGGGTTCTGCATCTTCAATGACCTGGCGATCATCAGCCATTACCTGCTGCAAAGCGGTCGGGTCAACCGCGTGCTGATCTTCGACTGCGATGTGCATCAGGGCGACGGTACCGCGCGGATTCTCCACGACACGCCGGAGGCGATTACCGTTTCCCTGCACTGCGAGAAGAACTTTCCTGCACGCAAAGCCGAAAGTGACTGGGACATTCCGCTGCCCAAAGGCATGGGCGATGCCGACTATTTAAAAGTCGTGGACGACACACTCAATTACCTGCTGCCGCTGTATCAGCCGGATCTGGTGCTGTATGACGCCGGGGTCGATGTACACAAGGACGATGCCCTCGGTTATCTGCAACTGACCGATGAAGGCGTTGCCGCCCGGGATGAAGCCGTGATGCGCCATTGCCTGGGTCGCGACATTCCGGTGGTCGGTGTCATCGGTGGCGGTTACAGCAAGGATCGCCACGCCCTCGCACGCCGCCACGGCATCCTTCATCACAGCGCGCAGCGCGTCTGGACGTCACACGGTTGTCATTGAGCTGTGCTGCGTTACCCACAATCGCTGTGGAACGGCCTGTGGATAACCTGAGCGAAAGGGACTACAGGCCTTGCTGAGCATGGCCTGCAGCACGCTGATCAAATTTCAACCAGGTTTTATGGATCGCCACAGATCCCTTGTGGGAGGGGGCTTGCTCCCGAATGCGGGGTGTCATTCAACATTGATGTCAATGGATATACCGCATTCGCGAGCAAGCTCCCTCCCACCCTGTCCTGCGCTGTTAGAATGCGCGCCTTATCCCGCCATACCGCAGCGCACGCCATGACCCAGAACTCCACCGCCTCCCCCGCTCACGTCGCCATCATCGGCGGTGGCCCCGCCGGCCTGATGGCCGCCGAAGTGCTGAGCCAGGCCGGGGTACGAGTCGACCTGTACGACGGCATGCCCTCGGTAGGCCGCAAGTTTCTGCTCGCTGGCGTCGGCGGCATGAACATCACCCATTCTGAAGCCTACCCGGCATTCCTCTCGCGCTACGCCGAACGCGCGCCGCACATCGCCCCGCTGCTGCGCGGTTTTGATGCCGATGCGCTGTGCCGCTGGATTCACGATCTGGGCATCGAAACCTTTATCGGCAGCTCGGGCCGCGTGTTCCCCACCGACATGAAAGCCGCACCGCTATTGCGCGCCTGGCTCAAGCGTCTGCGCGACAGTGGCGTCGTTATCCACACCCGCCATCGCTGGCTCGGCTGGGATGAACACGGTGCGTTGCGCATCGAAAGCCCCACGGGCGAAATCACCGTGAAACCCGACGCCACCCTGCTCGCCCTCGGCGGCGGCAGTTGGGCGCGCCTCGGTTCGGATGGCGCGTGGATGCTGCCCCTGGAGCAAAAAGGTGTAGGACTGGCACCGCTGCAGCCAAGCAATTGCGGCTTCGAGGTGCAGGCCTGGAGCGATCTGATGGTGAGCAAATTCGCCGGAGCGCCGCTGAAAAATATCGCCATCGGCTTGAACGACGATGTACCGCGCCTGGGCGAATGCGTGATCACCGCGACCGGCATTGAAGGCAGTCTGATTTATGCGCTGTCGGCGCCGATTCGCGAGGCGATCAATCAGTACGGCGCAGCGACCATTCACATCGATCTGCTGCCCGGCCGACCTGTGGATAAATTGCAGGCAGCGTTAAGCAAGCCACGCGGTTCGCGCTCAATGGCCAAGCATCTGCACAGTCAGGTCGGGATTGATGGGGTGAAAGCGGCGTTGTTGCGTGAATTGACTGACGCTGCAACCTTTGCCGATCCCGCGCTGTTAGCTCGGGCGATCAAGGCGCTGCCGCTGACATTGGTAAAGACCCGTCCTTTGGATGAGGCGATCAGCAGTGCTGGCGGCGTGACGTTTGAAGCGATGGATGAGCGATTGATGCTCAAGGCGTTGCCGGGGGTGTTCTGCGCAGGTGAGATGCTCGATTGGGAGGCGCCGACGGGCGGCTATTTGCTGACGGGGTGTTTTGCCAGCGGACGGGCGGCGGGGTTCGGGATGCTGGAGTGGCTTCGGCACAAAACCCTGTAGGAGCTGTCGAGTGAAACGAGGCTGCGATCTTTTGACCTTTAAAAGCAAGATCAAAAGATCGCAGCGTGCCGCAGCTCCTACCTGGATAGCGCGCCTTCAGCAGAGGGTTATGGCTTACGCTTGCGCGGCCCGGTGTTAAACACCGGCACTTTACGCACAGGCTTGATCGAAGGCTCCGGCGCTTGGGTCTCGCCGCTATCGACCCACTTACCGAGATTACGCTTGCCACCACCGCCGGAGGTTTTCGGCTTTTTCGGTTTCTTTGGCTTCTTGATCACCTGGCCGCTGGCATCGGTATCCGGCACGCGGTGCTCAGGCTCGAAGTCCGGTTCGTTCTGACGCTTGAGCGTCTGACGCGTCAGCATCTCGATGGCCGAGAGCATGTTCACCTCATCGGCACACACCAGCGAGATCGCCTCGCCCGTCGCACCGGCACGGCCAGTACGGCCGATACGGTGGATGTAATCCTCAGCCACGATCGGCAGATCAAAGTTGACCACCAGCGGCAGATCTTCGATGTCCAGCCCCCGCGCCGCAACGTCGGTGGCCACCAGAATCTGCACTTCGCTGAGTTTGAAACGATCCAGCGCACGCTGGCGCGTTGCCTGCGGTTTGTCACCGTGGATGCCGTCGGCGTTCACGCCCAGCCCCTGAAGTTTTTCCACCAGCGCATCGACACCGTTACGGGTCTTGGCAAACACCAGCACCTGCTTCCACTTGTTCTTGCGCATCAGGTGCACGAACAGTTCGGCCTTACGCTTCTTGTCGACGGTTACCACCCACTGCTTGACGGTGTTGGCAGCGACGTTGCGCGGGCTGACTTCGACACTCAGCGGATCGTTGAGCATCTGCCCGGCCAGCAGGCGGATGTCATCGGAGAAGGTCGCGGAGAACAGCAGAGTCTGGCGCTTTTTCGGCAGCATGCGGTAAATGTTCGCCAGTTCTTCGGAGAAGCCCAGGTCGAGCATACGGTCGGCTTCATCCAGCACCAGGGTTTGCAGCTGATCGAGTTTCAGCGCGTTCTGGCGGAACAGGTCGATCAGGCGACCAGGCGTTGCGACCAGCACATCGACGCCGCCGCGCAGCTTCATCATTTGTGGGTTGATGCTCACGCCGCCGTAGACCGCGTAAGTGCGCAGCGGCAGGTTTTCGGCGTACTGGCGCACAGACTCATGAACCTGTTCGGCCAGTTCGCGGGTCGGCACCAGAATCAGCGCACGCGCCGAATTGGCGGTGACTTTCGGCCCTTCCATAGCCAGCAACTGCAACAGCGGCAAGGCGAAACCGGCGGTTTTGCCGGTGCCCGTCTGGGCCGCTGCCATCAGGTCGCGACCGGCCAGAACGGCCGGGATGGCTTGCGCCTGCACCGGCGTCGGGGTCTGGTAGCCGAGCGTCTCGAGGGAGCGCAGCAAGGGTTCGATCAGGCCAAGGGAGGCGAAAGTCATGGGAGTACCGTAGGAAAATTTAGCGCGGTTGTGCAAAACGAGTGTGCAATGGCGCGCAGTTTACCCTAATTCACACGGGATTCTGTTCGCTCCTCTGTCGGCATGGCCGCGACGGCGGGTGCCGGAGCCCGACGCCACTGTGGCAGACCGATCAGCACCACGGCGCTGATGATCACCAGCATCGCCAGCGCTTCTTCAATGCCGATGGTCTCGCCGACCAATACGATCCCCAGCAACACCGCCACCGCCGGGTTGACGTAGGCATAACTGGTGGCCGCCGCCGGACGCACATGCTTGAGCAGGTACATGTAGGCATTGAAGGCGATGATCGAGCCAAAGAAGATCAGATACGCCAGCGCCAGCCAGCCCTCTACTGGCGGCATGGCTTGCAGATGCTCGCCGCTGACCGCGCTGCCGATCAGCAGGACCACACCGCCGACCAGCATTTCCACCGCACTGGCCATCGCGCCCTGCGGCAACGGCAGGTGTCTGCTCCACACCGAACCGAACGCCCAAGTGGCCGCGGCAAAAATCAGCAACGCCGCGCCCAGTGGACTCGATTGCAGGTTGGAACCCATGTTGAGCATGGCAATACCGACAATCCCCAGCGCCACCCCGGCCCATTCGAGTCGGGTATTTCGCGCGCCCCAGAAATAACCGAAGAGCAACGTGAACAGCGGCACCGTCGCCACCGCCAACGCCGCCACGCCAGAGGCCACACCCGTGTGCTCGGCGACACTCACCGCGCCGTTACCAAAGCTCAGCAGCAAAATCCCGATGATCCCCGCCGCTTTCCACTGCGCCCACGTCGGCGTCGGCGCCGGCGCCCCGCGCCAACGCAGAAATGCATACATCAATGTACCGGCAATCAAGAAGCGCACCCCGCCGAGCATCAGCGGTGGCCAGTATTCAACGCCGATGCGGATCACCAGATAGGTCGATCCCCAAATCACATACAACGCAAAAAACGCGGCGATCAGCGGCAGGGAAAAACGGCGCAGGGCAGGCATGGGCAGCTCGACTGTCAGAGGTAGCGGATGAATTATTCTAGAAAGGCGAGCGAGCAAAAATAAGCTACAAAACCTGTTTATAGCGCCAGTATACTTTTGAAAGAACGGAGATCATCGGGATAAACCGAGATTTCGAAAGCCTGCCCATTTCAGGAGTCTGACCTTGGACAAATACGACCGCATGCTGCTCAGCGCCCTGTTGGAAAACGGCCGAGCGTCCTACGCCGACCTGGCGCGCAAAGTGAACCTCTCCGCCCCCGCCGTCGCCGAACGCGTTGCCAAGCTTGAAACATCCGGGGTGATCACCGGGTACGAGGCGAAAATCGACTTGTCGAAAATCGGTCTGCCGATCCAGTGCATGATCGAACTGCGCCTGCATCAGAACGGCAGTCAAAAGGTTTACGACGAATTGGTGAAAATCCCGCAACTCACCGAGTGCTTTCGAGTGACGGGCGATCCGTGCGTGATGATGAAGGGCGCGGTGGGCTCGATGACGGAGCTGGAAGAGTTGATCAATCGAGTGGCGAAGTTCGGGTTCAGCAAGACGTCGATTGTGTTGTCGAGCGCAATCGAAAAGCGCGTGCCGCTGGGGCACATCGAAGGCAACGGCAAGTCTTGAGGCAATGATGTCCACTGTGGGAGCGGGCTTGCCCGCGAAGAGGGAGTGTCAGACAACACCTTTCTGGATGACACACCGCATTCGCGAGTAAGTCCGCTAGCGAGAAGCCTTCAACCTTAGCTACGACTTTCCTGAGTCAGCAAGTGCGGCATATCTCGCATGCGCATCCATGGCTCATTGCGCCAATGCAGAAGTCTCAACGTTTCCCCTGCGCACATCATCAAACGCAGATGCGGATCTGAAACTGACTCCGAGCCCTGACGAAGCATCGGCACGACTTCATGGGTCAGCCAACGACGCAAATGACGGTTCTCCGGGGAGTAGTGGTAAACCAGCATTGCGTAAACGCCGGACTCGCTCAACATCAAGGTCTCTTGAACACCATCGCTTCCCGATAGATACAGTATCCGCCGCTGATCTTCATCAAGCTTCAGAACTTGTCGCCCATTGATTTCCAACCCCATGAGACGACCAAAATCACGGGCACAAAACCAGGCTTCGCCATGTACCAAAGCGGCTTGCAGCTGTATGTGATGGCGGATGAAGGTTTGGGGGTTTACGAGTGACTCACGACTGAATGACGAGCCGGAGTTTTTTGGAGCGTTGGGAGTTACTTCAATCATGGCAAATTACCTAACGAATGTTGGAGCCGCCAGCATCACTTGCAGATGATGGGTGGCGGCTGTGAGCGGGTCTGCAAGACCGAGTCGTTAGGCAACCTCGGCAGACCCGAAGGTCTCCCGCACACAGCCACCATAAAATCGTTGGTCGCCAAAAGATCGACGCGATTATAGGTGCACCGTTCAGTGCCTAACAAATTATCGGCGGGCTTGCAGTCCCGATCGCTGAATTTGCAGCGACGAAAAGAGGTTAGCGGCGGGGCTATCGGAGCTCAAGACGGATTATCCCTAATCTTCAGTAGGACGCTTCGTCGAAACCCACACACTGTTAAACAACCCTATTTCGCAAGACTTTTTGACCGGTGGACGCCACCAAGCGCAACAGCTAATGTCCTCACAGATGCCGACAATCGGTCTTTCTCAAAAAATAAAAACCGATAGAAATGAAAGGAGCTCAGAAATGACTTGGAAGGGAACCCTACGCTCAATGCAGGCGTCAGCAAGAAGAGCAGAGCGCAACTCGAAGCGGCGCCAACGCGAATTGCAGGTACGTCAAAAAGAGTTCGCAAAAATGGAGGCCCTTGAGCAGGCCGCGTACGAAGTTGAGGTCTACGAAAACCACATAGATCTGCTGCTGTCCGTGCATAAAGATTGTGGCGAGGGGATCGACTGGAGTGAGTTCGCAAATCAACCGCCACCGATAAAACCCGTAGCACTCAATACTCATGAAAACAAAGCCAGGGCGAGACAGTCCAGTTATAAACCTGGCTTCATCGCGCGCACTTTAAAACTTGAGGCTAGACAACGTAGAAAACTGGAATTAGCTATTCAAGCAGCGGTCGCCAAAGACACACAAGAGTTGGCTCAAGAGTTAAGCGATTGGGAAGCGCAGCATCAGGATTGGAAAGTAGATCACGATCTTGCGCTGGGAATACTCGCCGGTAATGCCCAATCGAAAATTGATGCAGTCCTACGAGTGAATCCGTTCACGGATATTTCGCACTTGGGCACATCAATTAATTTCTCTGTTACAGACGCCGGCATTCTCGAGTGCACGCTCTCGGTACACGGAACCAAAGTGATCCCTCAAGAAATCAAGTCGCTGTTGCAGAGCGGGAAACTATCGGTAAAGAAAATGCCGATCAGCAAATTCAATGAGCTGTTACAGGACTACGTATCCAGCTGCGTTTTACGTGTAGGGCAGG
The DNA here is from genome assembly GCF_900187585.1 of Pseudomonas sp. Irchel 3E19. NCBI lineage: Bacteria > Pseudomonadati > Pseudomonadota > Gammaproteobacteria > Pseudomonadales > Pseudomonadaceae > Pseudomonas > Pseudomonas sp. Irchel 3E19. The sequence goes on along the minus strand of NZ_FYDT01000032.1, from coordinate 28,004 downwards.
AACTGCTGAGTATCCTTCCCGAGCGCCTCGTCATCGTTACAGCTGTTGACTCACTCCTCAACTCCGCAACCGGCCATCTCGAAGATCAACCGATCCTCAGCGTTGCACTCGCACGCGAGACGCTATTCAAACTCAACATGCAAAGTATCGATCCATCCGATTCGATGAAGAACTTCGTTCACACGATGAATTTCAAGAAAACAACCGGGTTTATGCCGGTAGACAAGGTTGATAGTCAACAATTCGCCAGTCTGGCCTGATGTAAAAAGATCGCAGCCTTCGGCAGCTCAGAACTCGATTGTGCTGTCCAGCGCCATCGAAAAACGCGTGCCGCTGGGGCACATCGAAGGCAACGGCAAGTAGAGTTCTCCTGTAGGAGCTGCCGCAGGCTGCGATCTTTTGATCTTGCTTCTAATAAGTCAAAGTCAAAAGATCGCAGCCTGCGGCAGCTCCTACAGGAATTATGGTGATTTCGGGATCAGCGGTAGCGCTGTAAATGCTCGCCTACTTTGGCGGCCGGCACCTTCTGCAACTTGCACAACAAATCGTGGTTCAACTCACGCACGCCATGCTTGTCCCGCAACTCTCCGGCCAGATGCGCCATCAAGTTTGCCGCCATTTCGGCATCTGCCATGGCCCGGTGAGCCTGCCCCGTGTGCGGTAGTCGTGCGAACGTGGTGAGGGTGCCGAGTTTGTGATTCGGCGCCGCCGGCATCAAGCGGCGGGCGAGTAACAGCGAGCAGGCGAAGTTCTGCAAACGGGTGCGCTTGATCCGCCCCAGTTCAAAATCCCAGAACTTCTGGTCGAACGAAGCGTTATGCGCGACTAGAGGCGTGCAGCCGACGAATTCGTTGACCTCCTCCATCACTTTTTCCGCCGACGGCGCGGTGCGCAGCATGGCGTTGCTGATACCGGTCAGTTGTTCGATGAACGCGGGGACGCGGACGCCGGCGTTCATCAGGCTCTGGTAACGCTCGACGATGCGGCCGTTTTCCAGCATGACCACGGCGATTTCCGTGGCGCGGCAGCTGCTGTTCGGCGAGAGGCCGGTGGTTTCAAAGTCGATGACTGCAATGCGTTCCAAACCGGGTTCAACTCCGTTCAAATCAATTCTTCAGTAGCCGCTCAATTCTTCAGCAGCAGCGCGCCTTCGATCGGCACGTAACGACTGGCGGCGCGGATCAACGAGTTGGCGGTCAGGCCGGGGACGCCGTAGGCCACCGCTTGCACGCCGTGCTTGTTGATGATGCGTTCGAGCAGCATGTCGAAATCGCCGTCACCGGAGGCCAGGACGATTTCGTCGACGTGGTCGGCGGCGTCCATGATGTCGAGGGTGATGCCCACGTCCCAGTCGCCCTTGGCCGAGCCGTCGCTGCGCTGGATGTAGGGCTTGAGCTTCACGGTGAAGCCGAGGTTGCGCAGGATCTGCTGGAACTGCTGCTGCTTGCTGTCACCACGGTCGATGGCGTAGGCGTAGGCCTCGACGATCTGCCCGTCCTTGCTGATGTCTGCCCACAGCGCGGCGTAGTTGAAGTGGCAACCATAGGCCTGACGCACGGTGTAGTAGAGGTTCTGCACGTCGGCGAACACTGCGATTTTTTTCACCGGAGTTCCTGTGAGCGCGCGAGCGCACGAAGCGGGATCAGGCGCTGGGCCCGAAAAAGGCGCTCAGTATGCCAGCCTCAAGGAAGGTGACGCGAATAATCGGCCCGGAGCCCTCAAGGGCTCCGGACGAATGGTGAATCAGACAAAGGAATCGTCGTCATCGATGAACGATGAGTTGTCATCGCTGTAGTCGGCATCGGTAACGCCACCCTGGTCGTCGCCGGCCATGCGCTGGTCATCGCCCCAGCCGTTGTTGCTCTGGTTTGCAACCTGCGCCGGCTCTTCCTTGATCACTTCAACGATTTCTTCTGGCTGCTGATTGTGATGGAACAGGCTGCTGATGCCCTGCGCCAGCATCACGCCACCCGCCACACCGGCAGCCGTTTTCAAGGCGCCACCGAGGAAGCTGCTGCCCGCTGCCGGCGCGGCCTGTTGCGCGTAGTTAGGTGGCGGCGCGCCGAAATTCTGTTGTGGCGCAGGGGCATTGAAGTTCGGCTGCGGGGCCGGCTCACGCCAGCCGCCGGTCGATGCCGGGGCACTTTGGGTCGGCGCCGGGCGCGAACTGCCGCCGCCAAAGATGCTCGACAGGAAACCACCGCCACCGCTTGGCGCCGGCGCAGCACTCTGCGCCTTGGCCGATTGCAGTTCGGCCTGCAAACGCTGGACTTGCTGGGTCAACTGCTTGTTCTGTTCGTCGAGGCTCTTGAGCGCCGCCTCTTGCACCAGGATCGCCTGGGTCATGAAATAACCTGCCGCCGATTGGCGCGTCAGGTGTTCCTTGATCCGCGTCTCGGCCTGGGCGTCGCGCGGGGCTGCCTCCGTTTCGGCCTGTTGCAGCCGGGAAAACAGTCCATCGATCAGGGTTTGCTCTTCGCTGTTCATGGCGACCTCGTAGATTGCCGGGGATAACATTGCCCTCGTCCCCACTGGACAAGGTGCTCCCCTGTAATGGAGACAGTGACAGGATGTTTCAACGACCTTTACCGAATGTTTACGTTTGTGTCCGGTCGCGAATCATCGGTTAAAGTGAGCCACTGTTTTCGACCTGCGATACCGACTGATGAATGCCTTCGAAGTGCTGCGCGACTCTCTGTATTTTTTCAAACGCCATTTGGCCAGCATCGTGCAGTTGTGCCTGCCGCTGGTGATCGTCGAAGCACTGCTGCAACAAGTGGTGGATCACGCCAGCGACCCGGACAGTTTTTCCGCCAGCAGTGTGATCGTCGGTTTGCTGGTCTATCCGCTGTACACCGCCGCGCTGATCCTGTTTCTCGACGCCCGCACCCGCGGCGAGGCCCCGCGTACGCTTGACCTGTTGGCGATGTCCGCGCGCCTGTGGCCACGCTTCGCCCTGCTCACGGCGCTGAACACGCTGCTGATCCTGTTGGGGCTTTCACTGTACTTCCTGCCAGGTCTGATCCTGATGGTGATGCTGGCGTTCGGCGAATACCTGCTGGTGCTGCGCGGCCTCAATCCGTTGCACGCGATGAAGGAAAGCCTGCGCCTGACCCGTGGGCATTTCTGGCGGATTCTGCTGTGTATTCTTTGCGTGATGACGCCCTTGTGGTTGCTCAAAGGCGCAACGCTGGCGGTCTACCCCGAACCGCAAAACCCGGCCATCGCCGTGCTGATCGACAGTGCCCACAGCTTCCTGCAACTGTTCACCAGCGTGGTGCTGTTTCGTCTGTTCATGCTGATCAGCGAATTGCCTGACAAAAGAGACAGAGCGGTCTGACTGCTCTGGCCTTAGGTTTAAGACTCCCCCTCAGGTATGCTCGAGGCCACTTTCTGTAACGCTATAAGCCGAGCCATGACCCGTCTACTGCGCTACACCCTGTTGCTTGCTGTGCTCGCCATCGTCCTGATCGGCGGGCTGATGTTCGGCCTGACCTGGCGCCCCGACGCTCGGGAAACCCTGCCGGTCAGTTGCACCGGCACCCCGCCGACACTGGTGCCCGGGCAGGCGCTGAAAGTCATGACCTGGAACGTGCAGTACCTGGCCGGCAAGCGATACGTATTCTGGAATGACCTGGCCCGGGGCGACGATGAAGCGCCAACCCTGGAAGACCTGGCCTTCAGTCTCGATGAAGTGGCGCGGGTGATCCGCGATGAGCAGCCCGACGTGGTGTTGTTGCAGGAGCTGGATGACGGCGCCAAGGCCAGCGACTATCAGGATCAGCTCAAACTGCTGCAGGAACGGGTCGCCGATCTGTATCCGTGCAGCGCCAGCGCCTTTGACTGGAAAGCCGATTTCGTCCCTGAACCGCACATCTTCGGCAGCGTTGGCCGGCAACTGGCGACGCTGAGCCGCTATCGCATCGAACATGCCGAACGCCTGCAATTGCCAGTAGCTCCAGGCAATTTCATCAGCCGCCAGTTCCAGCCCAAAGACGCCCTGCTCGCCACCAAACTGCCGCTCAGCGATGGCGGCCAACTGACCGTGTTCAACACCCATCTGGAGCGCGCCAGCCAACCGGATGAGACTTTACAGGCGCAAGTGACGGCAGTGGCCAAGGTGCTCGACAAGTATGAAAGCCAGGGTCTGCCTTGGCTGATCGGTGGCGACTTCAATCTGTTACCGCTCGGTCAATACCGCCGCTTGCCCCCCGAGCAGCGCACGCCCTACGCCGCCGACAGCGAGTTGCACCTGCTGTGGGACAAATACCCGATGGTCCCGACCAACAAAGAGGCCAGCGGCATCGACCGCTCGCAGTGGCTGACCCACTACCCCAACGACCCCGGCCTCAGTGGCCCGGATCGCACGGTCGACTATCTGTTCTACAGCCCGAAGATCAAACGCCTAGAAGCGCGGGTGCGACAGGACGATACGTTGCGCATTTCCGATCATTTGCCGGTGATTGCGCGGTTCCTGCTTCCCGCCGCGCCATAAAAACCCGCCATGGCGGCAGTCGATCCTGTTTCAGGTCTACCCGAACACGCTGTTCGCCTACTGGATCTGGAACTCGCTGCTCAAGACCTATCCGGTTTCGACGGTCGCGCCACTGTCGTTGCTGGTACCGATTTTCGGCATGCTCGGTTCGGTGTTGATCTTCGACGAGAGCGTGTCGGTAAATAAAGTGCTGGCGGTGGTGCTGATCGTGCTCGGCCTGGCCGTAGGCCTTTATGGGCAGCGTATTTTCAATGCTGTATTTGCGCGTCCTGCGCACACTTCAATATAAAACGGTGAGGCAGTGGGAGAGATGAATGCAGGGGCCGCTGTTGGCGCGCCCCTGCTGGCATTGGCGCAGCCCCGGTTCAGGTGCCCCGGGGTTTCGCCCGTGCCGTGGCCTCAGCCACCAACGGATCATCCGGCCAGTAGTGCTTCGGATACCGCCCCTTCAGGTCCTTCTTTACCTCGGCATAGGTGCTGCGCCAGAAGTTGGCCAGATCCTGCGTAACCTGCACTGGCCGACGCGCCGGAGACAGCAGATGCAACTTGATCACCTGCCGGCCGCCGGCAATACGCGGGGTTTCGGCCAGCCCGAACAACTCCTGCAAACGCACCGCGAGAATCGGCGGAAACTCGCTGTAATCCAGACGAATCGAGGACCCCGACGGCACGCTCAGATGATGCGGTGCCAGTTCATCGAGGCGTTGCGGCAGCGGCCATGGCAACAGATTGCGCACAATGCTCGACAGATCCAGATTGGCGAAATGGCTGAGTCGCGAGACCTTGCCCAGATACGGCATCAGCCAGTCTTCGAGGCTGTCGAGCAGTGTCGCGTCGCTGACATCCGGCCATTGGCTTTCGTCCTGAGTATTGAGTTCCAACTGCCGCAACAGGGCGACCCGCGCCTGCCATTGGCGCAACTCGGGCGTCCATGGCAGCAGTTCCAGGCCTTTGCGTCGCACCAGATTGACCAGCGCCTGACTGCGGGCCGCCTCATCGAGACCGGTTAACGGTTCACGGCTGAGAATCAGCTCACCGACCTTGCGCTGACGCTCGGCGCGCAGCACGCCTTCGCGCTCGTCCCAGTCCAGTTGATCGACGTTGCGCACCTGCTCGGCGAGCACTGAGTCGAACAGCGTCGGATCAAAATCCGCCGCCAGATAAATCCGTTCCTCGCGCTGGCCTTGTCGGCTGCCAAGATCGGCGATGACGATCCACGGCTCTTTCATCAGGCTGTCGGCCTCGGCGAACAGCGCGGCGCGACCGTTGGCCAGTCGGTATTCGGCGCCTCCGGCACGACGTTGTTGGGCGACGCGATCCGGGTAGGCCAGCGCCAACAGGGCGCCGAGCCAGCGCGGGTGGTCGGGATCGCTGACCGGCTCGCTCGCCTTGCCGCGCAAGTAACCACGATATTGTCGCGCCAGTTGTCGGGCGCGTTGCACACCGCCCTGAGCGCCACGGGCCGCACGCTCTTCGCCGGACAGCAGCACCAAACGGCTGTGCAGATCCGCCCCGGCGCCGCGCAAGATGTCGCGCTCGCCAAGCAACGCGGCGACATCGCAGGCCATGTTGGCCAAGCCCAGCGCCTGCCCGCGCAGCAACAAATGGCCAATACGCGGATGCGCCGGCAGTTCGGCCATGGCCTGACCGTGCGAGGTCAGCGCTTCACCTTCCAGTGCGCCGAGTCGCTGCAACAGTTCCTGCGCCTGTGCATAAGCCGCGGCGGGCGGAACATCCAGCCAGACCAATTCGCCCGGCGTCACACCCCAGCGCCCCAGTTGCAGCGCGAGGCTGGCCAGATCCGCCGAGAGAATTTCCGCACTGCCATAAGCGGCCAGTTGCTCGTGCTGATCCTGCGACCACAACCGATAACACACACCCGGCTCCAGTCGCCCTGCCCGCCCCGCGCGTTGCGTGGCGCTGGCCTTGGAAATGCGTTGCGTGTCGAGGCGCGTCATGCCGCTGCCCGGATCGAAACGCGGCACCCGCGCCAACCCGGCATCGATCACCACGCGCACGCCGTTGATGGTCAAACTGGTCTCGGCAATGTTGGTCGCCAGCACCACTTTGCGCTGGCCGGGCGGAGCCGGGTCGATAGCGGCGCGTTGGGCGTTGAGATCGAGTTCACCGTGCAACGGGCAGAGCAGCACGTCGCTGCGCTCGCCGAGGGCGTCGGCCAGTTGTTGATGGACGCGACGGATTTCCGCCTGCCCCGGCAGGAACACCAACAGGCTGCCGGTTTCATCGTGCAGGGCTTCAAGGACGGTGGCGGTCACGCGCTGATCGATGTATTCGCCGGGCTGAAACGGTCGGCCCCAGCGCATGGTCACCGGGTACATGCGTCCTTCGCTGCGCAGGATTGGCGCGTCATCAAGCAACCCGGCCAGGCGTTCGCCTTCCAGCGTTGCCGACATCAGCAAAATCTTCAGCGGCTGTTCAGCTCGAAACAGCTCGCGACCATTCAAACTCAGGGCCAGCGCCAGATCGGCGTCGAGGCTGCGCTCGTGGAATTCGTCGAAGATCAGCAGACCCACGCCGTCCAGCGCCGGGTCATCCTGCAAACGGCGGGTCAGAATGCCTTCAGTGACCACTTCGATACGGGTGTTGGGGCCGACCTTGCTGTCGAGACGGATGCGATAACCAACGGTTTCGCCGACCTTCTCGCCGAGCTCGCTGGCCAGTCGTTCTGCGGCGGCGCGCGCGGCCAAACGGCGCGGCTCCAGCATCACAATGGTTTGCCCGCTCAGCCACGCTTCATTGAGCAAGGCCAACGGCACGCGGGTGGTTTTACCGGCGCCGGGCGGTGCTTCAAGCACGGCTTCGTGGCGTGTCGCCAACGCTTCACGCAGGGCGGGTAAAACTTCGTCGATCGGCAAAAAAATCATGCTGGCTCCCAAACAGAGGCGCGAGTATAACGGCGAACTGCCGGGCGTTTGTCAGGGTCTTAATTCCACACAACGCTGCTTCGTTTTTAGATGACTCAGGAGATCTATCCCATGCGTTTACCTTTTCGCCTGATCGGCGGTGTACTGGTCGCTACCCTGCTCACCCAAATCACCGCGTGCGGTTCGATTTTCTACCCGGATCGTCGCGGCCAGATCGACGGCAAGATCGATCCGGCGATTGCCGTGCTCGATGCCGTGGGCCTGCTGTTCTACGTCATTCCCGGCCTGATCGCGTTTGCCGTCGACTTCGCCACGGGGGCGATCTATTTCGAACCGGGGCACACCGCGCAGATCGATCCGGCCAAGCTCAAGCAAGCCATCGGCCCGGATGGTCAGGTCGATAACCACAAGTTGCAGGCTATTCTGGAAAGCGAACTGGGCCGGGATTTCCCACTGGATGACCCGCGCCTGATCCAGCACAAAGGCAGCACTCAACAACTGGCGATGTTCGGCCTGCAACCTGCTGCATAAGGAATCACTGACTCCATGACTTCCAGCCCCGAACACGCCCGCCTGCTGCGGCTGGCGACCCGCGCCTCGGTGGCGGTGGCCTGTACGCTGATCATCGCCAAAGCCATCGCCTGGTGGCTGAGCGGTTCGGTGAGCATGCTCGCTGGCCTCACCGACTCGGCGCTTGACGGCATTGCTTCGTTGCTCAATCTGCTGGCGGTGCATTACGCACTGCGCCCGGCGGATGACGATCACCGATACGGCCACGGCAAGGCGGAATCCCTGGCCGGTATGGCGCAGGCATTGTTCATCGGCGGCAGTGCGGTGTTGATTGCCTTCCAGGCCTATGAGCGGATCAAGCAACCGGAACCGCTGGGTGCGCCATGGATCAGCATTGGCGTGATCATTTTCTCCCTGCTGCTGACCGTGGCTTTGCTAATCTTGCAGCATCGGGTGATCAAGCAGACCGGCTCCAACGCCGTGCGTGCCGACTCGCTGCATTACCGCTCCGATCTGTTGCTCAACGGCAGCATTCTGGTGGCGCTGGTGCTGGCCGGGTTCGGCTGGCAACAACTGGACGCATGGTTCGGCCTGGGGATTGCCGCGTACATTTTGTGGAGCGCGATCCAGATCGCCCGGGAAAGCTTTTCGGTGCTGATGGATGAGGAGCTGCCACCGGACGTCAGTCAGCACATGCTTGAACTGGCGTGCAGTGTGCCGGGGGTGCTGGGCGCGCATGACTTGCGCACGCGGATTTCCGGCAACCACTGGTTCGTGCAGTTGCATCTGGAACTGCCAGGGGAATTGACCCTGTCAGTCGCGCACGGCATCAGCGATCAGGCGGCCGATGCCATCCACAAAGCCTACCCACGGGCCGAAGTGCTGGTGCACGCCGACCCGCAGGAAGTGGTCAAGGCTGAACGGGCGCAAACCCGGATTCGGTAACTCACCTGATAACCGCGACTGCTCAGGCAATTGCCCTGGGCCTGACGGTAGGCCTGAACCACTTCGGGCGCCGGCTGGTAAGTCGCGGTGCGCGGGTCAAAACCGCTTTGCTGCACGGCGTACTGGTAGCACTGGTAACCGTCCTGTTGCACCTGCTCCGGCGACTGACCGTTGGCCGGATAAGCCTCGACATCGTAGCCCTGTGATTGCGGCTGCGGTTGTGGCTGAACCGGCGGCTCGACCACCACGTAATCCTGCGTCGCTTCCTGATAGGCGTAATAGGAACCAGCGGCAAGGAACAGCAGCGCGCCACCGACCCACACTTCACGGGCGTAATCCGGCAAGTATTGAATGCGAATCCCGCGCGGTGGTTGCACGACGATGTAGCGCGGGCCTTGCGGGCGGTACCAGTAGCCGCCGGAATAGAAGTAATCCTGCCCGCGATACGGCACGCGATAGTCACGATCCGGGAAGCGATCGATCACATGCCCCGGCCGATATTGCGGCCCCGGGCCCCAACCGTTGCCACGCCCGTCCGGACGCCCCGGCCAGCGATTGTCGTTGGGCCGGTTGCCAGTCTGCCAATGCTGGTTGTTGTAGCCGTTCTGCGGGCGCTCGTCGCGGTAGTAGCCCTGACGCGGCTCCTGGGTCTGGCGCACGGCGTCGGGCCGTGGCTGGATCGGCAGGCTGTTGGCCGGTAACTGCGGCGGTGGCGGCGGCTGGCGAACCGGATTGGGATTGTAGGCTGGTCGATTCTGGTCGCGGTTCTGCCACTGGCCATTATCGTTGTGCTGCTGGCCGTTGTGTTCGAACTGACGGCTGTTGTCGCCACGAATGATCTCGTTGTTCTGCGGCCGGGGTTGATTCTGCTGCGGCTGATTCTGCGGGCGCGGCTGATTGTTGCCGCCATGGCCCTGATTATTGCCCTGATGTTCCGGCCCACGGCCGCCGTTTGGGCTGCGGCTCTCAGGGTCGTCGGCAAGCGCTTGTGCCGTGACACTCATGCACAGCAAACCAACACCGGCCAGACGCCAGATGCGCGACTTCATGCTTTTCCTCGCTGCGGCTTAGGGCCTGAAATTAAGAGGTAACTGGTAACTAAGACCGGGAATGCACACACCGGGTTCTGCAACAGGTTATCAGTCACGAAACTTATTTATTGAGGGCTGCACAAAAATCGCAGGCAAGAAAAAAGGGAGACCCGTCGGCCTCCCTTCTAGAGAACTTCGTCCTGGCTCGACGCTTTTGACGTCGGCTCACCTCACGCCGTCTTCTGGACAGTGTGCAGCTCGGGGGCCGGCACATCCCCGGTGGGGGTGGCGGCCGCGGCGGGCCTGATTGGGCGGGCCGCGTGGACTGTGTTACCGAGCAGTGATTCTGGTGATAAGGATAGGCCTGAGGCCGCGACAGAGGATTGCGAAGATTGCTGAAATAAACACCACTTGCGCAATTTTTAACCCTGGATAGATAATCCGCCGCAATAGTTACAACCAAGGACAGATTGATGAGCAAACTCGACCGTTACGACCTGAGCATTTTGGCGGAATTGCAGCGCGACGCCCGCATCTCCAACCAGGAGCTGGCCGAGCGCATCGGTCTGTCACCCTCGCCGTGCTCGCGCCGGGTCAAGCAACTGGAAGACGACGGCTATATCTCGCGTCAGGTGGCACTGCTGGATCGCAAGATGCTCGGATTGAGCCTGACGGCGTACGTGCTGATCGGCATGGATCGGCACACGCCGGAGCGTTTCGAGAATTTTGAAGCGGCTATTCGGACATTGCCGCAGGTGCTGGAATGCAGTCTGGTGACGGGCGTTGATGCCGACTACCAGCTCAAAGTGGTGGTGCCGGATATGGATCACTATCAGAAGTTGCTGCTGGGGCATTTGACCCGGATTGACGGGGTGACCAGTGTGCGCTCGAGTTTTGTGCTGAATCAGGTGCTCAACAGCACCGAATTGCCGCTGACTCATTTGCGTAGCTGAGATCGCCTTCGCGAGCAAGCCCGCTCCCACAGTCGATCTTTGTCGAGCACACAATTTGTGTGCATCAAAGATCCATGGTGGGAGCGGGCTTGCTCGCGAAGAGGCCGGTACAGGCACCTTATAACTGCGGCACACCGACGCAGGTCAATGCGGCTATGCCACCCTCGGCGTATAATCCCCGCCGCCCTTCCTGCCCCGCCTACGCCGGAGATGACCGATGGATCCAGCACTACTTGAAGAATGGATGATGACCGGTCTGGTCAGCATCCTGATCATTTTCATGGGTTTCATCGTCTGGGATCTGGCGAAAAAGTCCAAGGCCGGACGTTTCGGCTCGTTCATTCTGTTCTTCGTGCTGGGCCTGGGCGTGGCCGCGTTCATCATCAAGAGCGTGGTGATCGGCCTGATCGAGTCCGGCGCTCTATAAGCGCGCCGGCACCTCCTTCCACTGGCCCTGATCGAGACCTTCGATCGTCCAGTCACCAATCCTGACCCGCACCAGCCGCAACGTCGGCAAGCCTACCGCCGCCGTCATCCGGCGCACCTGACGGTTACGCCCCTCGCGAATCACCAACTCCAGCCAACTCGTCGGCACGGTCATGCGAAAGCGTACTGGCGGATTGCGTGGCCACAGTTCTGGCTCATCCAGTTGCCGCGCTTCAGCGGGCAAGGTCATGCCGTCATTCAGCTCGACGCCATCACGCAAACGCTGCAACTGCTCGGCCGTCGGCTCACCTTCGACCTGCACCCAATAGGTCTTGGCGAGTTTGTGCTTCGGATCGGCGATGCGGGCCTGCAACTGGCCGTCGTTGGTCAGCAGCAGCAGACCTTCGCTGTCGCGATCCAGCCGACCTGCCGGATAAATGCCGGGCACGTCGATGTAATCCTTGAGCGTCGCCCGCCCTTCGCCGTCGCTGAATTGCGTCAGCACATCGAACGGTTTGTTGAACAGGATCAGCTTTGGCTCGGCCGGCGGCGCCTTGGCGACACGGCGCGGGGAGGAAGACGGAGGCTTCGCGCCGGGACGGCGGGAAGGTGGACGCGGGGGACGGGACATGGCGAAAAGAACATCTAACGGTCAGGGCTGCCAATGCTAGTAGCCTGACCGTTAAATGACCATCAACAAATCAGCGGAACGGCGGCTCGTCGAAGCTGCGCAGCTTGCGCGAGTGCAGCGAGTTGAGCTCGGTGCGCAGCAGATCCACCGCTTCGATGCCAATCTTCAAGTGCTGACTGACCGCACGCTCGTAGAACGCGTTGGCCGAACCCGGCAGCTTGATTTCGCTGTGCAGCGGTTTGTCCGACACACACAGCAATGTGCCGTACGGTACCCGCAGGCGATAACCCTGGGCGGCAATGGTGCCGCTTTCCATGTCCACCGCCACGGCGCGGGACAGGTTGATCAGCGGACGTTCCTGCGCCCAGCGCAATTCCCAGTTACGGTCGTCGTAGGTCAGCACGGTGCCGGTGCGCAGGCGTTTTTTCAGGTCGTCGCCCTTCTCGCCGGTGATGTTGGCCGCCGCTTGTTGCAGCGCCATCTGCACCTCGGCCAGCGCCGGGATCGGAATGTTCGGCGGCACCACGCGGTCGAGAATGCCGTCGCGACGCATGTAGGCGTGGGCCAGCACATAGTCGCCGATGGTCTGCGACTGACGCAGACCGCCGCAGTGACCGATCATCAGCCAGCAATGCGGACGCAGCACCGCCAAGTGGTCAGTGATGTTCTTGGCGTTGGACGGGCCGACGCCGATGTTCACCAGTGTCACGCCGTGGCCATCGCTGGCGATCAGGTGATAGGCCGGCATCTGGTAGCGGTGCCAGACCACACCGGCAGCAATCGCCGAGGCTTCGCCGTGATCCATGCCCTTCTCGATGATCACGTTGCCCGGCAGCACCATGCGCACAAAACGCGGATCACTGCGCAATTGCTCCAGGCCATGAACGATGAACTGGTCGACGTAGCGGTGATAGTTGGTCAGCAGAATCCACGGCTGCACATGCCGCCAGTCGCTGCCGGTGTAATGCACCAGCCGGCGCAGGGAGAAGTCGACACGCGCAGCATCGAACAGAGCCAACGGCAGCGGATCGGTGTTTTCCCAATCGTAGAGGCCATCGGCAATGCCGTCGGTGGCGGCAGACAGGTCGGTACTCGGAAACACTCGAGCCAGCACCGCCGCAGTGACGCCAGAGCCGGCCAGCTCATCGCCTTGCTCGACCACGTACGGGTACGGAATGTTTTGTTGGCTGACGCCGACTTCCACGGTCACAGTGAAGTCGTGCATCAGCGGCACCAGCTGTTCCAGCAGGTATTTGCGGAACGCTTTCGGATGGGTGACGGTGACACTGTAAGTGCCCGGCAGTTGCACCTTGGCGTAGGCACGAGTGGTCTGTGGGACTTCGCCCTGGCAGTGATAGGTCAGGCGCAATTCGGGATAACGAAACAGGGCACGCTGCCCGGCGTCGGGCTCGACGCGATCCTTGAGGTAGCGCTTGAGCGCGCAATTCAGTGCGGTGGTGGCCTGCTCATGCAGCTCGGCCAGACGATCCACGGCTTGTTCGGCGGTTTGAACGACAATAAACGCTTCGGTCACGATCAGCTTCCTGTGTTCTGACTTGCAGAGCTTCATCTTGCCTGCATCGTGGCGTCACGGGAACAGTGGCGTTGTGGCCAGACCCAAATCTTTAAATCAACGAAAATCCCCTGTGGGAGCGAGCCTGCTCGCGAATGCCGTGGGCCATTCAATAAAGATGTCGACTGATATTCCGCTTTCGCGAGCAGGCTCGCTCCCACAGGGGGAATTGTTGTGGGTTTCAGAAACCTTGCGGGGTTGCGCGGGCGACGATGGCTTCGACATCCAGCCCACGCGGCAAGGCGCCATAGACCCGGCCGCTGCCACTCAGGCGGCTGGCAATGAAGGCATCGCTAACCGCTGAATTCCCCGCCTCCAGCAACAGCCTGGCCTGCAAGCCAAGGGCAATGTCTTCAGTCAGTTGCCGCGCCCGGTACTGAATGTCGCTGGTGTCCTTGAACTGCGCCTGCAACTGCTGGATATGCGCAGCCAAGCGTTTATCTCCATGGCCATCACCCAATTCGCTGAACAACACATCCAGCACCCCCGGCTCTTTCGACAAAGCGCGCAACACATCGAGGCACTGCACATTGCCCGAGCCCTCCCACGTCGAGTTCACCGGCGCTTCGCGGTACAGCCGCGGCAGAATGCTGTCCTCGACATACCCGGCGCCGCCCATGCATTCAGCCGCTTCGTTGATCATTGCCGGCGCGCGCTTGCAGATCCAATACTTGCCCACCGCCGTCACCAGCCGGGCGAATTGCGCTTCGTGGCGATCATCCAGATGATCCAGCGCCTTGCCCATGCGCAAACTCAGCGCCAGCGCCGCTTCGCTTTCCAGCGCCAGATCGGCCAACACGTTCTGCATCAACGGTTGTTCGCTGAGCAGCTTGCCGCCGACCTTGCGGTGCGCGCAGTGGTGGCTGGCCTGGGTTAGCGCCTGACGCATCAGCGAGCTGGAGCCGACCATGCAATCGAAACGGGTCATGGCCACCATTTCGATGATGGTCGGTACGCCGCGCCCCTCTTCACCGACCATCCACGCCAGCGCTCCGCGAAATTCCACTTCGCTGGAAGCGTTGGACTGGTTGCCGAGTTTGTTTTTCAGACGCTGGATGTAGAACTGGTTGCGTGTGTCATCCGGACGATGGCGCGGTAGCAGGAAACAGGTCAGGCCCTTGTCGGTCTGCGCCAGGGTCAGGAACGCATCGCACATCGGCGCCGAACAGAACCACTTGTGGCCGACCAGTTCATAAGCCTGGCCGGGACCGCTGGCGCCGACCGGATAGGCTTTGGTGGTGTTGGCGCGTACGTCGGTGCCGCCCTGTTTTTCGGTCATCGCCATGCCAATGGTCACGCCGGCCTTGTGCGCCATGCCGACATTGCGCGGGTCGTATTCAGTGGCGAGGATTTTCGGCAGCCACTGCTCGGCCAGACCCGGTTGCAAACGCAGGGCCGGGACGCTGGCGAAGGTCATGGTCAACGGGCAACCGCTGCCGGCCTCGGCCTGGCTGTGCAGGTAGGTCATGGAAGCACGGGCGACATGCGCGCCGTCCTGCGGATGCGCCCACGGCAGCGAGGTCAGACCATGCTCTATCGCGGTGCGCATGAGTTCGTGGTAAGCGGGATGAAATTCCACCAGATCGATGCGATGACCGTAGCGGTCATGGCTGGCAAACACCGGTTTGTTCTGATTGGCGAGGAACCCAGCCTCCATCAGCGGCCCGCCGGCCAGCGCACCGTAGGCATCGATCCGCGACTCGGCCCAACCGGCACCCAACCGGCGCGACCACTCCTGCAACGGCAGGTCGATGCGATAAAGGTTGGCGCCGTCCAGCGACGGCGGCTGGTTGCTGACTTCATGGGTTTCGGCGAACTGATGCAGGTTCATGACGGGTTCCTTTTTCAGCGAGAAGGTCAGTTAAGCACCGCCCAAACACTGAACAAAGTGTCATACACGCCGAATTTGCGGCGCTTTTACCCTGTCAACAGCACAATACCCGCCGCTCCAGGGCTGACTGCAAATCTTCGAATTTCACCGGCTTGCTCAGGTAATCAACCGGTGCACCGGTCGCACAGAGCTCCCTGTCGGCAATCGGCGCCAGCATGAACACCGGCAAATGGGCATAACCCGGCAAGGCGTGAATCTGGCAGCACAACGACGCGCCATCGTGAGCGGGCAACTGGCAATCGATCAGCACCGCATCAACGGTTTCGCGTTGCAGGCAATCGAGCGCCGCCGCGCCGTTATCGGCGGTGCGCACGCGGAAGCCGAGCTTGAGCAGCATGCCGCGCATCACCAATTGATTGACGCTGTTGTCATCGACCAACAGCACCGTGCAGTCCTGCGGGGCACGGACGCAATCGTGGCCATGCGCGGCTTTCTGTACAGGCTCGACCACCGGCAGTTCGAACTCCACATCCAACTGGAAGCGGCTGCCACTTCCCGGCTCGGAGCGATGGGTGAGCTTGCCGCCGAGCAGTTCGACCAACTGCCGGCAGATCGCCAGGCCGACACCCAGCCCGCCGTACTCACGGGTCATCGAACCGTCGAGCTGGAAGAAGCGCTGGTACATCGTCGCCTCGCCCAGATCAGTAAAGCCGATACCGGTGTCGATCACCGCAAACGACAGCGCCAGACGATTGCCCGTCGAAGGTTTGCCGGTGACCCGCAGCGCCAGCCCACCGACGCGGGTGAACTTGATCGCGTTATCCAGCAGGCATTCCAGACATTGCGCCAGTTTCGCGCTGTCGCCGTGCAGACGATCCGGCAGGGTTGGCAGCACGTCGACCTTGAAGTCCAGCGACTTGCTGGCGGCGTTGCCATGGAACTGCATGCGCAAGGCTTCGATCACGCCGCGCAGGCTGAAACTGCCCGGCGTCGCTTTCAGTTTGCCAGCCTGCAGTTCGGTGAGGGTAAGAATGCCGTTGACCATGCGCATCATGTCTCGCGCCGAACCGGCAGCGGTCTGCTGATATTGCTCAAGTTCGGGATCCAGATCGACGGTCTGCATCAGCTCCAGCGAACCAATCACCCCGTTCATCGGCGTGCGCAGTTCGTGGGTCAGGGTCGCGAGGAATTCATCCTTGAGCTTGTTGCTATGCGACAGTTGCTCGTTGAGCACTTCGAGTTTCTGCCCGGAATCGAACAGGGTTTGCGCCTGTTGCTCACGCATCGCGTTGATTCGGTCGGCCAACGCCAGCGACAACAATGCAACTTCTATCGCCGAGCCGATCTGGCTGGCGTACATGGTCAGGAACACGTTCGGCAGCAGGCCCAGCACCATCAGCGTGTTGACGATGCCGCCGAGCAGGAACGCCGACCAGGCGATGATGAAATAGCGCGCCACCCGCAAGCCGCGCCACCAGGCCAGAATCCCGGCGGCGAAAATCACTACGGTGAAGGTCAGCGCCAGCGTCGTTGCCAGGCGCAGGGCCAGGGCGTAACTGGTCATCAGCGACAAGCCGACCACCAATGCACCGAACCCGATCAGGCCGATCAGCAAGCGGTCGAGCCAGCGACTGTGGGTTTTAGTCTGCAGGAAGCTGCGGGCAAACTGGCTGCCGAACAGGCCGGCGCAGCCAATGAAGAATGGCGTCGCGGCGTTGGCCCACCACGGGTTGTCCGGCCAGAAGTACTCGACCGCCGCACCGTTCACCGACAGTTGATAGAGACCAAACGAGGCAATGTAGAAGATGTAATAGAGGTAACTGGTGTCGCGCACGCTGAGGTAGATGAACAGGTTGTAGACCACCATCCCCAGCAGCACGCCATAAATGATGCCGAGCACATACAGGCGCACCGGTTGATCTTCGAGGTACGCGGTGCTTGACCACAACGTCACCGGTGCCTGGATCGAGCCTTCGCTGGCCAGTCGCAAATAGATTGTGCGCTGTTGATCGGGTTCGAAGGCCAGGTCGAACAGGTAATTGTTCTGGCGAATCTCGCGACTGGCGAAGGGCAAGGCATCGCCGGTTTGCCGGATCAGGCGATATTCGCCACTGTCGTCGGCCATATACAGGTCGAGACGGTCGAGCGGCGGATAAGCCAGCTCCAGCAGCCACGAGCGCCGTGCGGCCGGGTTGCTTGGGTGGTAATGCAGGTCGATTTTCAGCCAGAACGCCGAACGCGAGTAACCGGCGTTGAGCGTGGCTTTATCGTGGGCTTTGAAATTGCCGGCAGTCGCCTGCGCGCGGACCTCGGCAATGCTCGCCTGACCGCTCGGGTCTTCGAACACTTGCAGCGACCGGCCCAGCGGGAGGCTCTGGGTGAATTCGTCGAATTCGACGGCGCTCGCCAGGAGGGGCAAGCAGAACAACAACATCAGCAAATAGCGCATTGAAGCCCCAGCGTGGCTCGTCCGGTTGTGTCAGGAAGCCCCCCATTCCCTTTGAGTAGACGTAAAACCGGTATTACCTGTTATTGGTTTGGATCCAGACTAGCATAGCCGTTGATGGCCATTGAGCACCATCGAAATTTTTCCTACAAAGGCTCTAGAACGGGCATTTCAGAGCAAAGCACCAAGCTAGAGCTGTTGAGTTGGTCAGGTTGTGACAAACCGGTCAGCATTCTCTGACCGGGTTATCCGCCAAGCACAACGGCACTGAACCGAAAAATCAGGTTTGGTGGTAAGCTCGCGCACCATGAATATCTACAGCTCCCGCCCCGTTGTCCTCTGTCTCTCCGGCCACGACCCCAGTGGTGGCGCCGGCTTGCAGGCAGATATCGAAGCCCTGCTCGCGCAGGGTTGCCATGCGGCTCCGGCCGTCACCGCCCTGACCGTGCAAGACACCGTCAACGTCACTGACTTCCGCGTCCTCGACCGTGAGTGGGTATTGGCCCAGGCCAATGCCGTGCTCAACGACTCCGAAGTCGCGGCGGTCAAACTGGGCATGCTCGGTTCGCTGGAAATGGTCGACACCGTTGTCGAACTGCTTACGGCGCACCCGCACTTGCCGGTGGTCTGCGACCCGGTGCTGCGCGCCGGCGGCGGCGGACGCCTGGGCAAGGACGAAGTCGGTTATGCGATGCGTGAGCGTCTGCTGCCACTGTCGATCATTGCCACCCCCAACCTTCCAGAAGCCCGCATCCTCGCCGAACTGCCCGAAGGCACCGCCGACGAGTGCGCGGAAAAACTCCTGCCGTTCGTCAAAAACCTGCTGATCACCGGCGGGCATGGCGACGAAACTGAAATTCACAATCGTCTATATAGCCGCGACGGTCTGCGTGAAACCTTTTACTGCCAGCGTTTGCCGGGCAGCTATCACGGTTCCGGTTGCACCCTGGCCAGTGCCCTGGCCGGTCGCCTGGCGCAAGGTGAAAATCTCGCCAGCGCGGTACGCAGCGCACTGGATTACACCTGGCGTACCCTGCGCGATGCCGAACAACTGGGCAAAGGCCAGTTCGTACCGCGTCGCCTGCCGCTGGATTTCTGCTCGTAACGTCGTGAGGTCTGCCTGATGAAACTACGTGGCCTGTATGCCATTACCGACAGCCAATTGCTGGCCGGGAAGTTTCTGTCGTACGTGGAGGCGGCGCTGGAAGGCGGCGTCACCCTGTTGCAATACCGCGACAAGAGCAGCGACGAGGCCCGCCGTCTGCGCGAGGCCGAAGCGCTGCGTGATCTGTGCGAGCGCTACAAGACGCAGTTGATCATCAACGATGACGCCGAACTGGCCGCGCGCCTCAACGTCGGTGTGCACCTGGGCCAGACCGACGGCCCGTTGTCGCCGACCCGCGCCCTGCTCGGTTCCAAGGCGATTATCGGTTCGACCTGCCACGCGCAGATCGATCTGGCAGAACAAGCCGCCAAAGAAGGCGCGAGCTACGTCGCCTTCGGCCGCTTCTTCAACTCCAACACCAAGCCCGGCGCACCGACCTGCGGCCTCGACCTGCTAGACGAAGCCAAGCGCAAACTGCATCTGCCGATCTGCGCGATTGGTGGCATCACCCTCGATAACGCTGAGCCGCTGGTGGCCCACGGTGTCGATCTGCTGGCCGTGGTCCATGGCCTGTTCGGCGCGCAAAGCACTGCCGAAGTGACCCGCCGCGCCCGCGCATTCAACGAATTACTGAAAGTCTGATTTGAGAGCCCGATCATGTCTCGTTCCGAAACCCTGTTTGCCAATGCCCAGAAACACATCCCCGGTGGCGTGAACTCGCCGGTTCGCGCGTTCAAGAGCGTTGGCGGCACGCCGCTGTTCTTCAAGCATGCCGAAGGCGCTTACGTGACCGACGAAGACGACAAGCGTTATGTCGATTACGTTGGCTCGTGGGGCCCGATGATCCTCGGCCACAGCCACCCGGACGTTCTGGACGCCGTGCGCAATCAGCTACAACACGGCTTGTCTTACGGCGCGCCGACCGCGATGGAAACCGAGATGGCCGATCTGGTCTGCTCGCTGGTGCCATCGATGGACATGGTGCGCATGGTCAGCTCCGGCACCGAAGCGACCATGAGTGCGATCCGTCTGGCCCGTGGCTACACCGGCCGTGACAGCATCATCAAGTTCGAAGGCTGCTACCACGGTCACTCCGACAGCCTGCTGGTCAAGGCCGGTTCCGGCGCACTGACCCAAGGCGTGCCAAGTTCGGCCGGCGTGCCGGCGGCATTCGCCAAACACACCCTGACCCTGCCGTTCAACGACATCGACGCCGTCGAGAAGATGCTCGGCGAAGTCGGCCAGGACGTTGCGTGCATCATCGTCGAGCCAGTGGCCGGCAACATGAATTGCGTGCCGCCGGCGCCGGGTTTCCTCGAAGGCCTGCGTTCGCTGTGCGACAAACATGGCGTGGTGCTGATTTTCGACGAAGTGATGACCGGTTTCCGTGTTGCCCTCGGCGGTGCCCAGGCGTACTACGGCGTGAACCCGGATCTGACCACGTTCGGCAAGATCATCGGTGGCGGCATGCCGGTTGGCTGCTTCGGCGGCAAGCGTGAAATCATGGAGCGCATCGCGCCGCTGGGCCCGGTGTATCAGGCAGGCACCCTGTCGGGTAACCCGCTGGCGATGGCGGCCGGTTTGACCACGCTGCGCCTGATCAGCCGTCCGGGTTTCCACGACGAACTGACCGACTACACCACGCGCCTGCTCGACGGCCTGCAACAACGCGCCGATGCCGCAGGCATCCCGTTCGTGACCACTCAGGCTGGCGGCATGTTCGGCCTGTACTTCAGCGGCGCCGACGACATTGTCACCTTTGAAGACGTGATGGCCAGCGACGCAGCACTGTTCGGTCGCTTCTTCCACCTGATGCTGGAAGGTGGCGTGTACCTCGCGCCGAGCGCCTTCGAAGCCGGTTTCACCTCGATCGCTCATGGCGAAGCCGAGTTGAAGCTTACGCTGGATGCGGCCGAGCGCGCCTTCGCTGCACTGAAGTAATCGCCGTACCGCTGACGTTGGCCATTGCCAGCGTCAGCTTTCACCTACATCCGCACCCTCTTTCCGACGCTCCTGCTAAAAATGGCCCATAAAGTGGGCGATATATTCCCCGTGCAGCAGAAAAACGAGTAAAGACTTTGTAAGGTTGGCCCTGCTTATTTCATAATGCGCGCTTATTGGATCCCTCGATGGGTCCGCGTGCCCTTCAGAGGTAAGTCGATTCCCATGAACCGCACCGGCCGCACCCTTGCCTTGGGCTGCCTGTTGCTCCTTCAGCCCCTGCTCGCGCATGCACAAGCAGGCGGCAACTCGTTGTTGATCCCGGCGATGGGTCGTTGCACCCTCAATACTCAGCCGCAAGACGTCACGCAGGCCTTGGCCGCGTGTCAAAAAGCGGCGGACGAAGGGGATGCGCAAGCGCAATACGAGTTGGGTGAGTTCTACTACGACGGCAAGAATGCGCCGCGTGACCTCAATCAAGCCCTGAGCTATTTCGAAAAGGCCTCATTGCAAGGCCACGCTCAGGCACAGTTCAAGCTCGGCACCATGTTTTTCCACGGTGAAGGTGTGCAGGCCAATAATATTCAGGCGTACATCGTGCTGAAGATGGCCGCAGTCAACGGCGCTGAAGATGCGCTGGACACCGCCGACGAAGTCTCGGAAAAAATGTCCCGCGAAGATCTCGAAACCGCTACTCAGGTACTCGGGCAAATTTTCCGTAAATACCTGATGGAATTGCAGAGCGCCGATGGGCGTACGCCTTTCTCGCCTCTTCCCTGATTTCTCTATAGATTTTTCTGGCCTCTTCGCGAGCAGGCTCGCTCCCACATTGGAATGCATTTCCCTGTGGGAGCGACGGTGCGACGATTCGACCTGCTCGCGAATAAGGCGACTCGGTCTTGAGGCTTACTTCTCAGGCATCGGCATCGGAAACGGCATCACATTGCCGACCGCGCCGCGGGCTTCGCTGATTTTCGGCGTGCCCAGACGCTCGACCTCGTCGATACGCACGATCGAATGCATCGGCACAAAGCTGCGCACCACGCCTTCGAACTGCGCCTTGAGCTTTTCTTCGCTCGGATCGACGACCACTTGCGTGCGCTCGCCAAAGACGAACTCTTCCACTTCCAGGAAACCCCACAGATCACTTTGATAGATCTGCTTGGCGTACATTTCGAACACCTGGCCCTGGTTGAGGAAAATCACCTTGTAGATTGGAGCTTCGCGTTTGGTCATGGCGGGCGGACAACATCGGGGATAAAAATGAGGGCGCAAACTATAGCATAGCCACTGGACGCACAGCGGTAGGAACCTGAGGGCTTGTTCCCTATAATGCGCGGTTCTTTGAATCACGTGACGACCAAAATCCATGGCCAAGAAGCTTTACATCGAAACCCACGGTTGCCAGATGAACGAGTACGACAGCTCGCGCATGGTTGATCTGCTGGGTGAACATCAGGCCCTGGAAGTCACCGCGCGTGCGGAAGACGCCGACGTGATTCTGCTCAACACCTGCTCGATCCGCGAGCGCGCCCAGGATCGGGTGTACTCGCAGCTCGGCCGCTGGCGCGAACTGAAGCTGGCCAACCCGGAGATGGTGATCGCTGTCGGCGGTTGCGTGGCAAGCCAGGAAGGCGCGGCGATCCGCGATCGCGCCCCTTATGTCGACGTTGTTTTCGGCCCGCAAACGCTGCACCGCCTGCCGGAAATGATCGACGCCGCGCGCAGCACCAAATTGCCGCAAGTCGATGTCTCGTTCCCGGAAATCGAAAAATTCGACCATTTGCCCGAGCCGCGCATCGACGGCCCGAGCGCCTATGTGTCGGTGATGGAAGGTTGCAGCAAGTACTGCACGTTCTGCGTGGTGCCCTACACCCGCGGCGAAGAAGTCAGCCGGCCGTTCGACGACGTGATCGCCGAGATCATCCACCTGGCCGAAAACGGCGTGCGTGAAGTGACCCTGCTGGGGCAGAACGTCAACGGCTATCGCGGCACCACCCATGACGGCCGTCTGGCGGATCTCGCCGAGCTGATCCGTGTGGTCGCCGCCGTCGATGGCATCGACCGCATCCGCTACACCACATCGCATCCGCTGGAGTTCTCCGACAGCCTGATCCAGGCTCACGCCGACGTGCCGGAGCTGGTGAAACATCTGCACTTGCCGGTGCAATCGGGTTCGGACCGGATTCTGGCGGCGATGAAACGCAACCACACCGCACTGGAGTACAAATCCAAGCTGCGCAAACTGCGTGCGGCGGTACCGGGGATCTGCATCAGCTCGGACTTCATCGTCGGCTTCCCCGGCGAGACCGAGAAAGATTTCGAGCAGACCATGAAGCTGATTGCCGACGTCGGCTTCGACTTTTCCTACTCGTTCGTCTACAGCCAGCGCCCGGGTACTCCCGCCGCTGATCTGGCCGATGACACCCCGGAAGAGTTGAAGAAAGAGCGTCTGAATGCACTGCAACATCGCCTGAATCAGCAAGGCTTCGAGATCAGCCGACAAATGGTCGGCTCGATCCAGCGCATTCTGGTGACCGATTACTCGAAAAAAGACCCTGGCGAACTGCAAGGGCGTACCGAGAATAATCGAATCGTCAACTTCCGCTGCGACAATCCAACCCTGATCGGCCAGTTCGCCGACGTGCACATTGATGCGGCACAACCGCACTCGCTGCGTGGTTCGTTGATCCAGTAACACTGCATTTCCCCTGTAGGAGCGAGCCTGCTCGCGAAGGCGTCGTGTCAGCCACTATCCACTGTGCTGATACACCCCTTTCGCGAGCAGGCTCGCTCCTACAGGGACCGTGATTGACCTTGCGATATTTAAGAGCTTTCGCACCCACGCCTCTGGCGTTATCCTTGATTTCATCTCAATTGCCCCAGGGCGGCTAAATACGACCTTGAACGCACCCATAGAACCACATCGTTTTATCCTCGAGCCCTTTGAGGCTCGCCGCTTCGCCAATCTGTGCGGGCAATTCGACGAGCATCTGCGCTTGATCGAACAGCGCCTGACTATCGAGATCCGCAACCGCGGAAACCAGTTCGAACTGATCGGCGATCCCAAGCTCACCACGTCTGCGGAAAATCTGATCCGTCGCCTGTACCGGGAAACCAAAGGTTCAGAGCTGTCGCCAGATACGGTTCACCTGTTCCTCCAGGAATCGGCCGTCGTAGAACTGGACAACCACGCCCCTGCCGAAGCCTCCGTCGCCCTGCGCACCAAGAAAGGCATGATTCGCCCACGCGGCTTGAATCAATTGCGCTACGTGAAGGAAATCCTCGGCAACGACATCAACTTCGGCATCGGCCCGGCCGGTACCGGCAAGACCTATCTCGCTGTGGCTTGTGCGGTCGATGCGCTGGAGCGCGAACAGATTCGGCGCATCCTGCTGGTGCGTCCGGCGGTTGAGGCGGGTGAAAAACTTGGCTTCCTGCCTGGCGACCTGTCGCAGAAGATCGACCCGTACCTGCGCCCGCTCTACGACGCACTCTACGAAATGCTCGGCTTCGAATACGTGGCCAAGCTGATCGAGCGTCAGGTGATCGAAGTCGCGCCGCTGGCCTACATGCGCGGCCGCACGCTGAACAACAGCTTCATCATTCTCGACGAAAGCCAGAACACCACCGTCGAGCAAATGAAGATGTTCCTGACCCGGATCGGCTTCGGCTCGACCGCGGTCATTACCGGCGACATCACCCAGGTCGACTTGCCGAAAGGCACCAAATCCGGTCTGCACCACGTGATCGAGGTGTTGAAAGACGTGCCCGGCATCAGCTTTACGCACTTTCAGCCTAAAGACGTCGTGCGCCATCCTTTGGTACAGCGGATCGTCGAAGCCTACGAGCGCTTCGAAAACCGTGACGAAGCGCCCAAGGACACCTCGCGAAATGCTTGAGCTAGACCTGCAAATCGCGACTGAAGCGAGCGCGCCGGATGAGGCCGACTTCCGCCTGTGGTGCGAACTGGCCCTGCGCCAGCGCACTGCCGACTCGGAAATGACCATTCGTCTGGTCGACGAGAAAGAAGGCCGCGAACTCAATCACACCTGGCGCCACAAGGACTACGCGACCAACGTCCTGTCGTTCCCCGCCGAAGTGCCCGACGAGTTTCTCGATATCCCGCTGCTGGGCGATCTGGTGATCTGCGTGGCGGTGGTCGAGCGCGAAGCTGCCGAACAAGGCAAGGAACTAAAGGCCCACTGGGCGCATCTGGTCATTCACGGCTGCTTGCATCTGCTCGGTTACGACCATATAGATGACGAGGAAGCCGAAGAAATGGAAGCGCTGGAACGCGAGTTGCTTGCTGAACGGGGCTATCCCGATCCGTACGCGGACGACGAACCCGACACATCCCCTATCGTTACAACAAAGGATTCAGAGTAATCGCTATGAGCGAAGATCGATCGAGCAACGGGCAGAAGTCATGGCTGGGTAAACTGACCCAGGCTTTTGCCCACGAGCCGAAGAACCGTCAGGAGCTGCTTGAGCTGCTGCGCGATGCACATCAGAACAAACTGCTGGACAGCGAAGCGCTGGCCATCGTCGAAGGCGCCATTCAGGTGGCTGACCTGCAAGTACGCGACATCATGGTGCCGCGTTCGCAGATGATCAGCATCAAGGCGACCCAGACACCCCGCGAATTCCTCCCCGCCGTGGTCGACTCGGCCCACTCGCGCTACCCGGTCATCGGCGAAAGCCACGATGACGTAATGGGCGTGCTGCTGGCCAAGGATCTGCTGCCGCTGATCCTCAAGGAGAACGGCGACAGCTTCAACATCAAGGATCTGCTGCGCCCGGCCACGTTCGTGCCGGAGTCCAAGCGTCTGAACGTGTTGCTGCGTGAGTTCCGCGCCAACCACAACCACATGGCCATCGTCATCGACGAATACGGCGGCGTGGCGGGTCTGGTGACCATCGAAGACGTGCTCGAACAGATCGTCGGCGACATCGAAGACGAGCACGACGTCGAAGAAGACAGCTACATCAAGCCGCTGCCCAGCGGTGACTTCCTGATCAAGGCGCTGACGCCGATCGAGAACTTCAACGAGTTCTTCGACAGCGAGTTCTCGGACGACGAGTTCGACACCGTCGGCGGTCTGGTGATGAGCGCGTTCGGGCACTTGCCAAAACGTAACGAAATCACTGAAATCGGCGCCTATCGTTTCCGCATCCTGAACGCCGACAGCCGTCGGATTCACTTGCTGCGACTCACGCCAATCGCTCGGTAAAAAATCTAAGGACTGGGGTATGTCATCAGCTATTTCCTGCATCGCGTTGCGCCTGAAAGCGGGCCAGGCAAGGCGCAGTCCGCAGGGAATGGCATTCCCTTTCCAAGGACTGCAACGCAGCATGGCCCGCTTTCAGGCGTAACCCGCAGGGCCGGGCCTGCTGTTACGCAGGGCTGCGTTACTCGTCGTTCATTTGAAAAACCAAACTTCACTCCTCGCGCCTTGCCCTGCGTAACAGCAGACCCGACGCGATACAGGAAATAGCTGATGACATACCCCCTGCGCTGGACAACCCGCCCCGGCTGGCCCGGTAACCTGCTGGCCGTGGCGGCCGGTGCAATCACCACCTTCGCTCTGGCACCCTTCGATATCTGGCCGCTGGCTCTGCTGGCGGTCGGTTTGTTCTATGCCGGCCTGCGCGAGCTAAGCCCGCGCCAGGCGCTGGGCCGTGGCTGGTGCTTCGGTTTCGGCCTGTTCGGCGCCGGTACCAGTTGGATTTACTACAGCATTCATCATTTCGGCGGCGCTTCGGTGCTGTTGGCCGGATTCCTGATGCTGCTGTTTACCGCAGCGATTGCCTTTTTCTTCGCCCTCCCCGCCTGGCTGTGGGCACGCTGGTTGCGCCGCAATGAGGCGCCGCTGGCCGATGCCTTGGCGTTCGCTGCGCTATGGGTCGCTCAGGAGGCGTTTCGCGGTTGGTTCCTGACCGGTTTCCCGTGGCTCTACTCCGGTTACAGTCAGCTCGACGGGCCGCTGTCCGGTCTGGCGCCGGTGGGTGGCATGTGGCTGGTGTCGTTCGTGCTGGCGCTGACCGCTGCGCTGATCTACAACGCGCCGCGTCTGCTGCAAACCGGTCGCAAGGCTTTTGTTGCGGTTGGCCTGCTGTTGCTGGTCGGGCCATGGGTGGCGGGCATCGCGCTCAAGGGCCACGCCTGGACCAGCCCGTCCGGTGCGCCGCTGACCGTCGCGGCGATTCAGGGCAACGTCGCGCAAAGCATGAAATGGGACCCGGCAGAACTCAACGCGCAACTGGCGTTGTACCGCGACCTGAGTTTCCGTTCCAAACCGGTGGATCTGCTGATCTGGCCGGAAACCGCCGTCCCCGTGCTCAAGGAGTCCGCCGAGGGTTACCTGAACATGATGGGCACCTTCGCCGCCGAGCGTAAATCGGCGTTGATTACCGGCGTACCCATTCGCCAAACGGTGCATCACGAAAGACGCTTCTTCAACGGCATCACCGTGGTCGGTGAAGGCGATGGCACTTACCTGAAGCAGAAACTGGTGCCATTCGGCGAATACGTACCGTTGCAAGACGTATTGCGCGGGCTGATCGCTTTCTTCGACCTGCCGATGTCCGACTTCGCTCGCGGCCCGGCCGATCAGGCATTGCTGCAAGCCAAGGGTTATCAGATCGCGCCGTTCATCTGCTACGAAGTGGTCTATCCGGAGTTCGCCGCCAGCCTCTCGGCGCGCAGTGATCTGTTGCTGACGATCAGCAACGACACCTGGTTCGGCACCTCGATCGGCCCGCTGCAACACTTGCAGATGGCGCAAATGCGCGCGCTGGAAGCTGGACGCTGGATGATCCGTGCGACCAACAACGGCGTGACCGGATTGATCAACCCGTTCGGGCAGATCACCGAACAGATTCCGCAGTTCGAACAGGGCGTGCTGTACGGCGAGGTGGTGCCGATGCACAACCTGACGCCCTATCTGCAATGGCGTTCGTGGCCGCTGATCATTGTGTGCGTGCTGTTGTTTGGCTGGGCACTGATGGCCAGCCGGATCTCGAAAACCCTTTAAAAGCTTCGCGAGCAAGCCCGCTCCCACATTTGAAATGCATTCCAAATGTGGGAGCGGGCTTGCTCGCGGGGAGTGTCATTAATTTTGTGTTCGGGCATAACATGCTGCAGAGGTGCATGTATGCCAACCAAAAAGAAACCGGCCCGTGAGGCCAAGCGTGACCTTCCGTCCATTCCAAAAGAGCTGATCGACCAG
>NZ_FYDT01000033.1:23356-75260 GCF_900187585.1 Pseudomonas sp. Irchel 3E19 | reverse complement strand
TCGTGAAGACGATCAAGCGTGACTACGTGGCGCACATGCCCAAGCCGGATCGGGAAACGGCGCTGCGTAACCTGGCGATTGCCTTCGAACACTACAACGAGCAGCATCCGCACAGCGCCTTGAACTACCGTTCACCGAGGGAGTTCAGGCGCTTGGCAGCTGCATCAATTTAACGGAGAGTTGGTGTCCGGTTTTGTAGGGGCAAGTCCAGCGATTGTCCTTGGGTGCCGGCGGTAGATTGGCTGCTAGGCGTAGCGTACTAACGTCAGTTTCTTCACTAGGCGCTAGAAAATTATTCGATTACAGAACCAGAAAAATGATGAGTGATAACAAAAAAATTAATAAGTTTAAGTCGGTGTTGGGGACAGTAGTCGGCGTGGTGAGTGGATTTTTATCCATATTAGGGCTGATTAATGTGCTGGATGATTTGGCCTCCTGGGGGCGATTTGGAAAGCTTCTCATTGAGAAGGCCGAGCTCATTGGGTTGGAAGGTGTCGTTTCATTTTCGCTGTTGGTGATTCATTCGGTATCGGTCTATTGGCGCGACTTCTTATATCCAGTGTTTGACTTCTTTACAGCTTGGCTACCCTTTAAATTTCCATCGTTGCTCAAGGATGTTGTGATCATTGCGTTATTTGTTTGGCTAGGAAAGAAAAGGGCATTTCGCGTGTTTTCCAGGAGTTTGAAGGGTGAGCAGCGGTTGATGTCAAATATCGTTTATAAGTATTTAGTGGCCGGGAATGAGAGGTTTTTATATTTTTCGCCTAGCGACGTAAAGAACTATATTTTGATGCGAGACGCTGACAAGAGTATTCTTGAGTCGCACGAGGTTTCAAACATTGAAAAAATTAACCGGTGTTTTGGGGAGAATGCTGAAGCATTTTCCTACGACGTGCTTACCAATCCTGAGTTGCAAAGCTTCCGTAAGCGTCACATGGATGCACTAAAGCTTTCGGATAGGCTTAAGTTTCTGGTTTACGTTCTGGCGTTTTTCGTAGGTTTATTTCTGTTGCTTGACTACATCTATTTATTGCAGCAAGCTGCTGGTCAATAGGGTCGTAATACATAAATGGAATAATCTAGGCGCAAGGTTTGGTAGTGATGATTAAGCGTGAAAGACTCGACATTGAATGCCGTGCACGCAGCGCCTATTCAACTAAGATATCCTGTGAGTTGTTATCTGAAAAGCTAGTCGTTGGAGTCAATGGACCGCTGCATGAATTTGATATTTATGCCGAGGGGGTGGTGATTGGCGGGGTCAGTACGGGTACATACAACACGTCTTTTGGCAAAACAAACACGGGGGCCCGAGATCGAGCATGTGCAGAGTTATTATGGCTCTCACTGTGGCCCGGACGCGAGTCGTGCGTCCATATACTCACTGATATGCCTCTCGCGACATGGCTTTTGAGGCGATTTGGCAATGCTCCTTTCCTAAAACATATAGATATTTATCATTATGACGTGGCACAGGACTCACTCGCCAAAGTGGGTCGTATTGGAGAAAAAGCGTTTTCCAGTGGCGAGTTTTTAGTCTAAATAGGTCGTGGATAACTCACATTTTAAATAGAGGGAAAATAGGGGTCGTAAACGCAATTAACTGCGATCCAATTCTATTGACTTGTTGTATTTAACCGAATAGCTTCGCACTCTGAGCATAAGTGAAAAATTACCACCGCTATCCGAAATTTAACTTTGAAGACTTTGACTTGATCGCGTTTGGATAAGCAACTGTTCTAGCTCGTTAAATATGTTAACTTTATTTTTGGCTCCCGCCTATTTTTATTAACTTTCTGTCGGGCGAGCGTCCGCTGTTGGCCGAATTCAGTCGGTCAACGACACCCCATATGCTGTTCAAGTCAAATGCAAACGGACGGTCAAGTCCATGCAATTACTCATCTAGGGACAGAACAAGCTCTCTAGTACCTGAGTCGGTTCGCAAGCGAGTAGCCGTAGCCTGATCGCGCTCACGCTGCCCAAGCTGATAAACCTCATAGAAGCACGCGACAACCTGCTCCTTGGTCAGATCAGGAAGCGTTGTCCGGCGCTTGAGGGTGTTCACTATTTTCCGTGCGCAAAGCTGAGCAGCTTCTCGCTCATACGACCGGAAAGCCAAATCGCGGAAAACCCACATGCTGATCCAACCGCTTGATAACGCCCATAACATCAAACGCTGGTAGGTCGACCACGCCATACGTGTATGGCCGCTCAAATACCGTCGGAGAATCCGGCCGTCCGCGTCTTTGAATCCGTAAATTCCCAGCTCCGTCAGCAGAAGCTCAAGGGCCACCCGCGACATCCCCGACTTGCGCAAAATGGCTGAGAACAGGTACTCAAGCAGATCCACGGGGACGCGGACAACAAAGTTCCTCCGGCCCGTTTCCTCATGACGTTTCAGTTCACGAAAAACAAGCTGGAAAGCTTCATCCGGGTCGACATCTGCATCGGGAATGTGTGGTTGCATGGAGCCATTCTTTGGCTAATTCGCGCATCTGTCAAAAAGGTGTCCTAGTGAATCAGCAGTCGCATGGCGAAAGCTGGAGGCATTCCATAGCAGCCGAGTGACAGTCACGATGAGCATCGATTACGAAACCATTCAAAAGATTCAGAAGCTAGCAGATGACGTACTGATCGGCGTTGCCGAGGTGGCTGCATTGACAGGCTTCAGCGCTCTGACCGTGCGTCAGCGCAAATTGCCGGGGCTTGAGCCAGTTCCAGGCCTATCACGCTTGCGATGGCGGCTAGGTGACCTCAGACAGTGGATGCGTACCGGGGCAGTTACATCGGCTCCTCTACTCAAGCAAGCCCCGACCGAAGGACTACATAAAGTCGGGCGTCCTACCAAGAAGGCGCAGGTGGAGGCTCGGAAATGAGTGAGCTGGAATTATCGGTTGATGCAGCCACCGGGCAGGAACCACAGGATCAATTGAAATCCAATACCTACTGGTTTCACATTTTCCAGGCCATGGTGGATCACGAACTGGCAAAGCTGGGACCGTATGCATTTGCGGTTTACTGTGTGATCAAGTCCCACTGCGATCTCAGAACGGGACTGTCGATTCCTTCAATCCCAACCATCGCTCGCAAAGCTGGGATCAGTTCGCGCCAGGCTATGCGTGAGATCAAAACGCTTGAAGCCCGAGGCTACATCAGCAGGACGCGATCCCGTAAACATAACGAATATAAGCTCACGGAAAAAATAGCGATCAGCGACTCGCAAGGCAGACCCAGAGGCCAAGCACAGTGGGAGTACCGCCCAGCCCAGATCAAAAGCACGGTTGAGGAGCTGAAACGTATGCTCTTCAACAGGGAGGCAGTCGGCCAAGGTATTCACATCGAAAACCTACAGATCATCGAGAACCAGACCAACATTGGCTTCCAGATCAGCCAAGCTGACTTGGACCATTTGGCCGAGAGCAATCCGGACATCTACACCAAGCTGCTGTCTATCCGGAACTCGATCCGGGAGCGCAAGGCGACCAAAACATGAGTTATACACAGGACCGCCAGTCACGTGACAGGGTGGCATGCATGCGCTCACTTCAGGTGACTGTGTGACATGTGTAACCTGATTTGAGGTGACACAGAGTCACTCATACAAGAAGAGAAAAAACCATATCAGTTGGAACGCCATTACCGCTCGCGACCCAACAAGATCTAGGAACGCGGCAAGCCATGATAACGATCAGCAGGAGGTCTCAACGATGATCCAACCATCAGATGCTCATAGACTGGAAATCGCCCAGGACGTCTTGGGTTGCTTAATAGCGCTCCGTTCCGAGTCGATTTTCTACGAGCGGAAGAAAGCCCAGCCGAATGCTGAAATCATCAGCCAGTGGAAAGCAGAGCGGAACACCCTCTTCGACCTGACCCGCAGTTTTAACTGTAACGACCGGGATACCATCGAGAATGTCATCGCGACCTATGGCCCCTCTGCCAGAGCTCTGTTTGATCAGGAAGGTAGTCTCAGCAGCTAGCCCTGCGCACCTGCGACCCAAAGTGCGTATCAGTTAAGGCGTTCCACTTTTACTGACATGCGTTTAGCCGCCCTGAGATGCTGCACTCAATCTGAATCGGGCAGCGTGCAGGGTCTTGCAGGCTTTGACTCGGGAATGAGCTCAGGTATCAGCTTGAGCTCCCCCGCATAGACCATGAGGGTTCCGCACCTGGTGAACGGCTTACCACCGTTCATCGCATCTACAGATTTCCGTCGCAGTGCAAGCGACCACATTTTCTTCAGCCAGCTTTCACTCATAGCGTTTACTCCAGGTATGGATGACGTATCCAGATTTGCCTACCGAATGCCTCCCTCAGCATCACCAGATCTACCTTTCCCTGTGCTACCAGATGTTTTTCTCTTCTTTACCCGAGTGATCCAGGCCCAGTCACCAACGGCAACTGCGCGCACTTCACAATACCGACACCATCACAGCCAACGCCCTGCTTTGTACAGAGTAGTGTTGCGGTATTTTCTGAAAATTGCCGCGCTCACTTCGCAAAATATTTTGATAATCAATTTTGTGAGGCCGATGGCGTCTGATTCTTGTGTTTATCGAGTCATTGGACGATTCCCCTGCCCCCTCCCCAAGGATGCTTTTATTGATCAACGACTAAGAAATCCAGCACCTACGTGCAGACAACTTTTCTGACCAAAATCGTCCACAACGGCTGCAACCATTTGGTGGATAAGAACTGGGACAGGGTAGGGTTTGTACTCCCGCCATGAATCGCGTACGTACAACCGGCAACGCGGCAGTCGTTTCACTCCCTTGCTTTGCCTACCTTACCTGCTCAGGGCAAGCCCCGAGACCCCACTGCGGCCAATGGCCGGAAAATTTTGGTGGAATCCGCTCCCGTCGATGGCTTACAACTCGGTAGAGATGGCCTGCAGCGCAAGAACCTCATGCTCTGCAAGCCCTAGCCTCCGCTGCGCCAATCCGAAGGGCGAAATGAGTGCCTCATGCTCGACTATTTGCTGTTCAAGCAACCGCCCTAAAAGTAGCAGCACTCCCTGCGCTTCGAGTGCGCGAAGCTGCTCCGGAGAGTTAAACGCCCAGCGGTCGAGAATCTGCCAACCGTATGCATGATACGAAGTGGATTGGCGGACAGACTCGATGGTCGTAGCCGCCAGGACGCCAGACGCGATTCTCAATGGCGTGTGGTTAATCAGCATGGGCAGATTCCCTTTGTCTTAGGCAATTGATCATTCGTGTGTTCTGCGCAATGGAAGAGGTTCTGAAGCCGCCTTTGCGCCTTAGCTCTCGAATGTGAGCGAGCGAAAAACCGAGAGCGGATAGGACGGCAACCTCGTCAGAAGCCAGCGCTTGATTGGCCAAACGCATGGTGGCGTTAGCTAGCTTCAGTTGAGCGATATCTACCTGCCAAACACTGCCTGCGGTTACGTCGGTCATCGGGCCACTCCGAATGCTAAATGAAGGCTCCATCATCCAGCTAAGTACTGAAGATTGAATGCAGCCGTGCCTCCGTATTGGTCACGTCCGCCGTTTTAAGCGCGAGGCTGAACGTCGGAATAGTCAAATCGCTGGTCAACAGCTCCAATCGATGGTTGCTCTTGCCGACTGGAAGGATGCGCCAGGATCGAATCTCATCCAAACGGAAGAGATGACCATCCTGACCTACGGGGTAGGCCAGCAACATTTTCGATTGCAGGTCGACACCAACGTAGGCGTCATTGATCTTCGCGAACACTTCTACCTGCGGATGGAACCCTTCAGCCTGATAGCCGGCGACCATTCTCCTCAGCTTTGCGGCATAGCTCAGGTTGACACGGGAGAACAGCCATCCGCCCCCGACGAAGTAGAGACCCAAGACCCAGAACAGCCAACGAATGGCCGGGTCTTCGCTACTGGTCAAACCTAGAAAGAAAGGCAGGTTGAAGCCAGAAAAAACCACCACGACCAGCAAAAGCGCACCCACAGGCAAACACCCGACGGCCCATGCTACGCGAAACAACTCCCAGATAAGTCTCATGCAGCCTCCTAAACCAAACGTGCACAGATAAAATAACTGAAAATCAGATATCCCAAAAGCAGATATAGCGTGATCAGCCGAACGTTGCCAGGACACGGCTATGACCAAGGCTATTTATCGACGCGAGCACGTGATCTTTTTGCAGGTGTTAAAGCGCATGAGGGTTGAATCAGGCATGACCCAAGCCCAGTGCTCTGCCGCGCTGGGAAGGCCGCAATCGTTCATGAGTGATGTGGAGAGAGGGGTGCGGCGGTTGGACACTGTCCAATTACGTGATCTATGCCTAGTTTTACGAAGTGATCTTACAAGCTTCTCTGCCGTCTACGAGCATGCTTTGAGAGAAAAATAAGCCGCCGCGGTCCTGCCCGTTGGTCGTCTTGTTAAAAGCATCGTACATTCTCAGCGTGTCGGGCGACGATCAGAGCATTGCTTGTTCCGAGCAGGTAGAGTGAGTGATCCGGACTCAGGCATTGAGCTCAGCGCATGCAAAGCCCAGTGACTCGACGCCAGAGAGATTGAGAAAGTACTCGACCGCGACAAGTCAGCTCTGCGCACCTAACATCCGCTTTAGAGAATAGGTGCTCAGTGGCGTATAGTGGCGGCGGATGCAGAGCCGGTTTGTGTTTCGACGAGGCGTTTACCGATGTTGATACTTCAGCTAGAACTTTTATTATGAGCTTAAAAGACAAACATATTCGCTTCGCTTTGAAGCAACATCTGTTAAAACGACGGCCTGCGGCATCGAAGATTCTTGAGGAGTTACGCATTCAGAATGGAAACGCGATAGCTGACGTTGTTGCTTTTTATAAAGAAATGCACTGCTATGAGATTAAAGGTGAAACCGATAACGTAAGCCGCTTAACAAGACAGTCTGGATTCTACAACCTAGTATTCCCAAAATTAACAGCGGTAATAACCAAAAACCATCTAAAGTGGGCAGAAAATAATCTTCCGCCATATTGGGGAATAATTCTTGCCAGTGAGCATGGACCAGACGTGATACTGAAGTATCAGCGAGGAGCGAAGCTTAATCCCCAATTTGACAAAGAGATGGCACTCATGACTCTCTGGAAGGACGAATTAGTAAACATAGCCAAGAACTCAACAAACCTTAAAGTAAAGACGTCACATACCAGGCAAGAACTGGCATCAATTATAAGTCCATTATTAAGGAAAGACCTCACCCTAGACTTAGTAAGAGACGCCATCTTGTCCAGACAGGCTATATAGTATTGACGATATACGTAATGTGAGCGCAAAGCATTCCTTTTATCCAAGAGCCTTGCGACCCCGCCTTAGCAGGCTTTTTAGCCGACAAATAACTCCGATCATGAATATACTTGTCCCCGTACGAGTACGTCATAGTACGGTAGAAAGCCTCTGGCACTATCATATCGGCTATATCAAAAAACTGGTTGTTCCCTTTAGGATTGGTGTGTAACGAGCTACCTCGCAAGATAAAAAAACTATCTGCATAAGGATAAAAAACTTTAGGGGTAGACACTAGCCTAAGCAGCTTAGGATCTAAATCGGCATCCGAATAGTCGGGACTAACGACTCCATAATCACCGAACTGCACTGGAAACTGCGACACAACTCTATTCCAGAGAAGCTTTTCATTCCGGTGCACATGCAACTGCTTACTCGTCCCTATAAGCCCTGCTATGTTTGAAGGGATTATTGATCCAGAAACTATAAGATTCCCGTAACTGAAATCTTTAGTGAATCCATCTAAAAAGCTATTAACAATAGCAAAATCGCTATTTACGTCAGATATTACACGCAGATCCAAAAGCAGATGCACCTCAGTAACGTTGTACTTAGCGATCTCGCCATATAGACTTACAACGTCTGACTTGGTTAGCTTGTAGCTTTCAATGTCCTCTCTTTGAAGGCGGATAGCAACCTTCCCACCTTTCTTTGCTAAATATGAAAATGCCGCAGTATTGTGATTTGCGTTTCGATCAAGCGCTAAAACCGGGATGGGATTGAAATTAAAAAATCTTGACAGGATGTATTCATACTGATGCATTCCGTTCAAGTGCACGTCATCATCGATATCATGGTTATCTATGTAAAATTCAATTGCATGTTTTTCTTCATATAAATTTTTTAAGCATTTCAACCCCATATCAATTCGCTTTATGATACCTGCCTCTGACTGTATTTTTGTTGTTCGAGGTATATCAAATAAAGGGCGAATTTGCCCAGCTATATGACTAGGAAGCTCTTCTAACGCTTTCGCCTCATTTAGCTTTAGCTTCAAAAACGGGGAATACTTAATCATTTAATCCTAGCTCGCTTCTCACGTCCATGAAATTTACAAGCTCAGAGTACAGGGTCCACTGCCCCGTCCTATGCCGAATCATACCAGCGGCGATTGCTGGGTGACATTCAGCCTCATTGCTCAGCTCAACGACTCTCTTTAAACTTCCCTGGTTAAGCATTATTTTTCTAAGAACATTACGCGGAATAAGCGAATCAGTAGCCAAACGATTTGCTTCGACTTCGACTTCACTGTCTGACACTTGATCAAAGTCATCAACAATAGGAGAATCTAAACTTTCATAATGCAGGACAATATGCGCTAACTCATGACTCAACGTGAACCAAAAATTATCATATCTGTTATATCTAGCACTTATCCCTATTACTGGCACACCATTTATTAGCTTGAAAACGCAGCCATCAAGCTTCATAGCGGGCAAATACTTCTCTACCACTAATATTATGCCGTAGCGCTCAGCCAATATCTCAGGTAGTTTGGTTATCATGCTTGGATCTTGGCTGAGCCGAGTAACATCTCGCAGATCTTTCTCGGTAAAAGCAGCCGGAAATGCGATGTCTCGATTCAAGCACAGACTGGTCGCCCTATCCTTTACAAGTGCTAACCACACTAATGCTAGTGCGTCATTTGCAGTTTCCGCTTTCCTATACAGGGTACTACTGCCTGAAGTAGATGAAATT
Organism: Pseudomonas sp. Irchel 3E19; assembly: GCF_900187585.1. Lineage (NCBI taxonomy): Bacteria > Pseudomonadati > Pseudomonadota > Gammaproteobacteria > Pseudomonadales > Pseudomonadaceae > Pseudomonas > Pseudomonas sp. Irchel 3E19. The sequence continues at coordinate 66,302 of NZ_FYDT01000033.1, read as the reverse complement.
GCGACTCGTAAGAGGAAATCATCAAGACTTTCATTCGGGAGGGTCCGCCCCCTGAGCACAGAAGGTTTACACCGATTTTTAAGCTCTGAAAAAACCTTGAACACGCTCGATGCAGATCTACTAAGGCCATGCAATACCGCAAAATCTTGCTCTTGAGCCATTTCTTTGTCATCGGACATTATGCAGCCCCCGCTATTTTGGCAGCAGTAGCAGGGCAGGCTTCAAAGTACACTAGGTTCTCTTTGTCTGGATCAGCTGGAAACTCCGTCATACCTAAGCCGCGATAATAACGCTCAGCGGTCGGAAGCGAATGGAGACAAAATCCATGCCTATAACTTAGCGTGTCTAGAGCGAATTTCGAGACAAAAGAGATTAAACGGCTCCCCACCCCTGAAAACCTTCGGGTGTAGCCAGGACGATCTCTATTGCTATACGATGCGGCGATATAATCGATATAGAAAATATTATCTCCATCAAATCGACTTTGCTTAGGGTGGTATACAACACAGGCACCTTGAACATGCCCCTCGGCCATAAATAAAAACCAAATATAGTCGTCAGATTTGCAGTGAAAAGCTTTTGCTGTCCAATCCCAGTTCAAGTCCGCCAAGTTATAGCGCAAAAGCGTTTCCTGAGCAAAATGTTCATCATCCAACTGAGCGCCATATTTGGCTATGATCTCTTTAAGCACAATTGATTTTTCTGCCTGCCAGTCGGCCTGCATTTTTATAATTGCTCCCAGCTGGAACCCCGATGTAATTTCGTACTCGACCTGCATGCCTGTGTGATTGCAAAGAATAGTTTTTGCCGACATCTCATTGCCTATATTAATTCCGTTTAATTACATAGCGAAATTATCAAAACCATCTATAAAATGGTATGAAATACGCGATGAGAATATTACTAAAGCTTGAGTTCCCTACCTAGCCAGCTATTCTGCGCTGGTGATTATAGCGCATCCAGCATAGCTCCGCACACACGCCAAGAATGGGATCACCATAAAGACACCTAAGTCATGACTGACTCTATCCATATGATTTCGTTGAGAATTTTATTGCCAGCTATTTGCTTTCGCGCCATATGATGCGGTTGATGATGAGACAGGAAAAAATAAGAGAGAGGATTGCTTTGCAGGATGAGCCTCAACGAATTTAAGGCTGGGCAAATGAATTCGGTCAGCAGCCTTATTGGGAATGTCCACCCGCTGTAATACAGTCCTTCATACGAGGTAGATGGAAGCTGATGCGATGAGTCGCAGATTTTGATTAGACGCCACAAATTTGCCACACTCACCCCGCTAACCGGGGCGAAAACCCGCTAACATCAGCTAACACAACCCATTGATTTCCCAGCTAATCCCCGCTAACGTATTGATTCTAAACGTCGACTTTTAGGACTCCGAAGGCAGGGGTCATGGGTTCGAATCCCGCCTGGTGCACCACGAATAGAAATGAAAAAGCCCCGGACTGTGATGGTCCGGGGCTTTTTTGTGGGCGTTGGTTTTTTCTGGCAAATGATTACGCAAGGCTTGGACAGATGGGGCAGTTGTCAACTTAGAGTTGACAACTGCCCCAGTCGACGGATTAAACGTCATCTATGGAATCTTCGGCATTTGCCGCCCATGACTGAAGCTTCTACCTTACTCTGCGATTCTTGCGATTGCGCTACGAGATGCCGGTCGGGAAAAACTAGCAATCGCATACGAAACTCAAAAACCAAGGAGGTGATATGACCAAAATGTGGATGATCCGTGGCGAGTCTGGTCGCCTGTACGATGATTTCCGTGAGCGCGGCGTGGTCGCAATCGGATGGTCACAGCTCGCACCGCTGGCGAAGCCCGGCATGTCGCGCAAGGAAGTCACTCGCCTCTATCAAGACATTGAGCCCAACATCAAACCCGGCACAGCCATATCAGGTGCATCGCAGGTTTGGCGCTTTATCAATGAAATTCAGCCCGGCGATTGGGTCGTTACTTACTCTCCCGCCAACCGCACCTATCTCGTCGGCAAGATCACCGGTGATTTCAAACATAACCCTGATTTGGCCGACCTCGGCATGTCACTGACACGACCAGTGCAGTGGATCGATCAAGAAGTCGACCGCGACAGTCTCACCTCGGCGAGCAAAAACAGTCTCGGCTCAACACTTACGGTATTCGTCGTTCCAGACTTCGCACTGCAAGAACTAAAAGCGATGGCAGCTGGAAACAAGCCTCCTGCGCTACCGCCAGTTGAAGAAGAATATCCGGATAGCGATCCGCTGGCAGGTATGGAAAGTCTGGCGCTTGAACGTATCAAGGATTTGATCAGCGCCCTGCCGTGGGACGATATGCAGGACCTTGTCGCCGGGATTTTGCGAGCGATGGGTTACAAGACACAGGTTTCTCCAGCCGGCCCTGATCGCGGCAAAGACATCATCGCTTCGCCGGATGGTTTCGGATTCGAGAATCCACGAATCATCGTGGAAGTTAAGCACCGCAAAGAGCAGATGGGCAGTCAGCAGATCCGCAGCTTTCTTGGTGGACGGCATAAGGATGATCGGGGGCTCTATGTCAGTACTGGTGGTTTCAGCAAGGACGCTTACTACGAAGCTGAGCGAGCCAACGTGCCGCTGACGCTTTGGACGCTGGATAACCTGGTGCGCGCGTTGATTGAACATTACGGGCAGACGGATTCGGAGACCAAGCGGTTGATACCGCTAAAGATGACGTACCTGCCTGTTGCTGTCTGACACGCTGATGTTCTAACTCTCGAACGATACCCGACCAGAGTTTCCAAACTGGGCAACCATCAAGTAAAACTTGACGGTTCGAGCCTGGTACTTGAGTCGGGTCAGGTAGCTTCTTGGGAAGTTTCTGAGGTGGTTTCTTGGGTAGTTTCTTGGGTAGCCCCAAGAAACTCGACAGTTGTTTTTCTAGCATCACTGTCCGACCACCCCCAGCACTCAGTAGTTTGACGGTGGTGGAGCTCCACGGTTAACCGTCACTCCGTCGTCCAGTCAAACTCGTCGTAATCCTCATCCTCCGCGTCTTCCCCCTCATCCTCCTCAAAGACGTCCTCTTCCTCAAGCACATCCTCTTCCTGCTGGCTCAGCAGAAATTCCTTACGCGCTTCAGTAATCGCGCGCCGCATGTCCTCACCCTTTTGCGGGCAATTGAGGAGTTGGGCGATGCGGTCGATTTTTGGTGCCACGGTGTTCTCCAGCGATTCAGCTATGGCCCGATAGTGCGCGTTTTTGCGGGGCAATGCCAAATGGCTGGGCGAACAGGCGGTCAGTTCTTCTGGATTTTTTCCAGTAGGGCATCAAGGTCTGCGTTCGGGTAGCGTTTGTGCAGGTTGTTGAACAGTGCATCGGCCGCTTGTGACTGGCCGGACTCGCGCAGGCGCAGGACTTCGCGCAGTTGGGCGTCGAGGCCGTTGGCCGGGGCGGCAGCGCGTTGGCTGGATTGGGCTTCGTCGACGAGGATGGCTTTGCTCTGCATTGGCGCGGTCATGTCCACTATCGGCGCGGGGCCGGAAAAGGCGCCAGCAGGAGCAGCGAATGCTTCCGGTGCTTGTTCGCGCGCCATGGGTGCGGCGGGTTTCGCAGCCGGGGCATAGTCGAATTGCGGCTGCGGCTCGGGGGCGCGTTGCACCAGCGAGAGCATCAGTGCGACGCCGACGAGGCTGGCGAAGGCGACTTGCCAGCGCGGTTTGCGGCAGGTGTCGAGCCAGCGTTGCCACAGGCTTGATTTGCGCACATGCGCTTCGCGGTGAGCAGCGTTGAGGATGAACGCATCAAGGTGCGCCGGCGGTTCAGCATTGTGCTGTTCGCGCACATGTTTGATCACAGGATCTTCGGGTGTCTGGCGGGCGTCAGTCATGTCAGTACCTCCTCTGCCAGCAGCCGACGCAGTTTTTGCTGGGCGTAGCGCAAGCGGCTTTTGACGGTTTCCAGCGGCGTGTCGGTAAGGCTGGCGATTTGTGCCAGGTCGAGGTCGCCGTGGGCGCGCAGCAGGAACACTTCGCGCTGGTCGGCGGGCAGGGTTTGCAGGGCGGTTTCCAGGCGCTGACTGTTGCGGCTGAGGCTCAGCAACTGTTCGGGATCGGTCGCCTCGTCGCTGACAGCGTGCGCTTGTTCGTCGTAACTGTCGTGCAGCGGTTGATGGGCGCCGTGCTTGCGCCAGTGGTCGATCAGGCGGTTGCGGGCAATCTGGAACAGCCATGTACGAAAGGTCGCCCGGCCTTGTGGCTGACTGGCGCTGCGGATCAGGCTCAGCCAGGTTTCCTGGAAGACTTCGTCGGCCATTTCCGCTTTGCCGCTCAAACCGAGCAGAAATCGATAAAGGCCCTGACGATGACGGGCGTACAAGGTCTCGAACGCCGCGCCGTCGCCCTCGCGATAACGCGCCAGCAGCGATTCATCGCTGCTGGCGGCCGGGCTGTCGGGCGACGCAAACAGCTGACTGATGAAGCCTTTCAGACGACTCACTATTCAATCCGTCGCTCAGTGGCCAGTGCATTCGATGCGGTTGAAGTGCGCAGGCTCTGCGCCAGTTCGACCAGTTGCACAAACTCGTTACGCAGGCCAAAACGATCATCGCCCCGCGCGCCACGGGCCAGCGCTTCGGTGTCTTTCAAGCTGAAGTCGCCGGTATAGCGAGCGTCCTTGAGTTGCTGGGAAAACGCAGCGACGGCGGCGGCAAAGCGCAAATCCTCGCTGGCCGTTGCGACTTGATTGGCAATCGGCCGCTCGATCAGCAGACTTTTCCCACCTTCGGGCTGTTGATAACGCACACGCAGCATCGCCAATTCCCCGTTCTTTTCGGCAACAGCCGCACTCGATTTGCCGTAGCGCAGCGGTTCCAGCCAGCCCTTCTCGCCTGCCGGAACAATTTCATACAGTGCGGTCACCGTGTGTCCTGCGCCGATTTCGCCGGCATCGACTTTGTCATTGCTGAAGTCCTCACGCTTGAGCGCACGGTTTTCGTAGCCGAGCAGGCGATATTCGCTGACCTGCGCCGGGTTGAATTCCACCTGCAATTTGACGTTTTTCGCCACCACGGTGAGGGTCGAGCCGAGTTGATCGACCAAGACTTTGCGCGCCTCGCGCAGGTTGTCGATGTAGGCGTAATTGCCATCGCCGGCATCGGCCAGTTGTTCCATCAAGTGTTCATTGTAGTTATCCACACCAAAACCCAGGGTGGTCAGGGAAATACCGGTTTTACGTTTATCCACAGCCATTTGTTTAAGGCTGTCGAAGTCGCTGACGCCGACGTTGAAGTCGCCGTCGGTGGCCAGGAGGATACGGTTGATGCCTTTGGGGATAAACGCCTGTTGGGCCATTTGATAGGCCAGTTCGATGCCCGAGGCGCCAGCGGTCGAGCCGCCTGCGGTCAATTGCTCGATGGCGGTACGAATCCTGGCTTTTTCCCGTCCGGAAGTCGGCTCCAGCACCACGCGGGATTCGCCCGCATACGCCACCAGCGACACGCGATCCTGATCACGCAACTGATCAACCAACAACTTCAGTGTGCTTTTGACCATCGGCAGCCCATCGCGGCGATCCATCGAGCCGGATACGTCCACCAGAAACACCAGATTGGCCGGAGCCAGTTCGGCCACGGCGCGGTCGGAAGCCTTGATGCCGATGCGCAGCAGCCGCGTATGCGGATTCCACGGTGAAGCCGCCAGTTCGGTGGTCACGCCAAACGGCGAGCCGTCGCTGGGCAATGCGTAGTCATAGGGGAAGTAATTGACCATTTCCTCCAGCCGCACCGCACCTTCCGGCGGCAGGCGTCCCTGATTCAGCAGGCGGCGGACATTGGCGTAAGCGCCGGTGTCGACGTCGGCGCTGAAGGTCGAAACCGGCGTTTCGGCGACGCTGTGGATGGGGTTGTCGACCAGTGCTTGATATTGCTCGCGCTGCTCGTCGCGATAGCCTTGTGGATAACTTTCACCCGCGGGCATCGCTGCGTAACTGGCAAGCAGAGCCGGGCGAACACTGCGCTTGGCCATCGCACTGTCGGCCAGAACCGCCTCATGTTGAACCGTAGTCTGGGCCGGCGCGGGGACAGCCACGGATTCCGGATTGGACGAAACACCGCAACCGGCGATGGCCAACAGCACGCCGACCGCAGCAGGTCGCAGAAAAGGCAGGGAACGGTACATGGGGGCTGACCTCGGGATGAAATTGATCATTCATCCACTGAGACGGGCAGCCCTTTCAGATCGGGTTAAACGCGCTGAAAAAAATTTCAGCGGTGATAACGTCGCACCGCACTGCTGTTGCGCAGCACATGACCTTTGATTTTTTCCATCAGCTCGGCACGCGTCAGGCCAGCCGGCAATGCGTCCGGCGCCAGATCCAGTGCGTAGATCTGGATGATGTAGTGGTGCGCGCTGTCACCCACCGGTGGGCACGGGCCCATGTAATGGGTGTTGCCCTTGCTGTTGGTGCCGCCAACGCCTTCGAAGGCGGATTTGGCGCCGACACCGGCCGCAATCTGGTGAGTCGTGGCTTTGATGCCGTAGTGAATCCAGTGATCGACGCCCAGGCCTTTCTGCCCATCCGGGTCGTGCATGACGATTGCGTAGCTCTGGGTACCGGTTGGGCCGGCGTTCCAGCTCAGGGCCGGCGACTGGTTCTTGCCGCCGCAACCGGCCGCATCGCTGGCCGCTGCCGAGGTGAACAGACGGTTATCGGACACGCCAGGAATGCTGAGGGTGAAACGCTCCTGGGCCTGCGCCGGAAACTGCACGCAAAGGGTAACGGCAGCGGCCGCCAGCCAAGGGTTGAGAGAGGTCAATCGGGTCATTCCGGGAGCACCTTGTGCAGTGAGGCCGTCGTCGGCTTGCAAACTATAGCTGTACCGTTCGTGCCTTGGCAGTGGCAATTGGCTGAACCTCGCACTGTTGCGCCAACATCGGTCTGTTTGGCAGAAACGGTGTGGGGGTCGCCGCCGTGGCCTGCGAAGAAGAGCGGGCCATGGCGATACTGGCCGAGCGAATGAAACAGCCGCTACCGATCACAGGGACCTGACAGTTGATTCGCGAATTCAGGTCATCCGGTTGACCGGCTCACGGTTACCTGATCGTTCCCACGCTCCTGCGTGGGAACGCAGCCAGTGACGCTTCGCGTCACTGGACGCAGAGCGTCCCTAGAGGCATTCCCACGCAGAGCGTGGGAACGATCAAAGGGGATGCGCGATCTTCAGTTCATTTATCGGGTCAGCGGCTCACGATTATCGTCGTCTTCGGCATGCAAGAAGATCACTCGCGGGTGCTCCAGCGGTGCCAGGGGTGGCGGCAATTCACCCTGCTGCACCGGCCAGAAATGCGTCACCACATTACTGATGTCGCCTTCCTGATCGTTGTGAATGGTCATCACCCCCGGGGTGCGTAGCTTCTGCAAGCGGTCATCGCAGAGTTTGAAACTCTTGCTCAGGCCCTCATCATCGACCACCGGCGCCGGCAGTCGGCGCTGGGCGAAGCTGCGGCTTTTGCGGTGCTGGTAACGCGCCCAGGCGATGAGGATCACCGCATTGACCACCGCCACCCACAGATAAATCTGCAAGGTGCCAAGCGCATCAAACGCTGCGCGATCGATCCGCGCTACACCCTCAAGGGGTTCGATCAGTGGCCACAAACCTCGCACCAACAGATACAGCAGACCAACCCAGGCGATAACGGTGAAGATCACATCGATCACGACCAGAAACGGCCGTTGGCGAGTCCTGATGATTCTCATTTGATGACCTCCTCTTCGTCGTCCCCGATCGGCTTGATGCCACGGTCAGGGCTGACCCAGCGCGCACGCTTCTGATGTTGGCCAAACAGCACCTTGGGAAAACTGACCAGCGTGGTCAGCAGGCTGACGAACCAGAACGCAATCGGATACCAGACCACCCAGAACATGGTCTTGCCCAACCCCGGCTCGTAGCGCCGGTCAATGATGATGCTGACGGCAAACTGCACCAGGCAGACAAACGCCAGCAACAACCCGGTAAACGCCGGCGGCATCAGGTGATCCACCGCGATGGCTTCCGGCATGACCACAAACTTGCCGACGCCCCAGAAGATCACCGACAACAGGAAAGTGAAGGCCCAACCGGTCGACAGGCAATACTCGAACAGCAGCGGCCACAGGTATCGATGGCGGTACTGCCAGATCCCGCGAATGTTTTTGAACAGCACCTCGGCGCCGCCCTGCGCCCAGCGCAGGCGCTGCTTCCACAGCCCACCGAGGGTTTCCGGCATGAGGATCCAGCACAGCGCGCGCGGCTCGTAGAAGATGCTCCAGTGATCGAGTTGCAGCTTCCAGCTGATGTCGATGTCTTCGGTGATCATGTCCGGGCTCCAATAGCCGACCCGGTGCAGTGCCGTGCGACGGAATGCGACGATCACGCCCGACACCGTGAAGATCCGCCCGAACACCCGTTGCGTGCGTTTGATCAGACCGATGATCGACGAGAACTCACCGACCTGCACCCGCCCGACCAGTGTCGAGCGCGTACGAATCCGTGGGTTACCGGTCACCGCGCCCAATCGTGCATTGTCGAGCATCGGCGCGACCAGATAGGCCGCGGTGTTCGGCGCCAGCAGCGCATCACCGTCGATACACACCAGATACTCACTGCGTGCCGCGATGGCGCCCATGCGCAGGGCGACTGCCTTGCCCTGGTTTTCCGCCAGGTGCAGCACCCGCAGGCGTGGGTCTTCCTTGGCCAGCCTGTCGAGCACTTCGGCGGTGTTGTCCTTGGAGCCGTCGTTGATCGCGATGACTTCGATGTTCGGGTAATGCTGCGCCAGCGCCGCATGGATGGTGTCGGCAGCGTTGTCGCCTTCGTTGTAGCAAGGGATCAGGATCGAGATCAGCGGCTCACCCGCCAACGGCGGCGGCAGGGTGTCGTCCTTCCATGGCCAGTGGCGTTCCCAGTGCAGCCAGAAATACAGGCCACCGGCAATCCACAACCCGGACATGAACAACGGGTAGAAGAACACGAAGTCCATCAGGAACTGACCGGTAACGAGGAAAATCAGTCCCAGCGGCACGCCGAGGACGAGCGCCAGAACAAGCAGGGCTAACAGTCTATCCAGCATGTCATGGGTTCCATTTATTGGAGAGCGCAGGCCGAACGGTTTTCAGGTCCGGCAAGTTGTCGAGAAAGTTGTCCGGGTAGTAACCAAAACTGGTCGCGCCCTGACGCTTGAGGCGACCCATCCAGTCGGCCAGATGCGCGCCATCGATGTCGGCCTGATCCTTTTTCGTCCAGTCACGGGCCTGCAATTCGAACACGGTGCGATTCAGGGCTCCGGGGCGTTTGCTGACGGTTTGCACCAGCGTTTCCAGCCATGGACCGGACTGTTCCTGCGTCTGTTTTTCCATCAGTGGCATGGCCATCGGCGCCGTCCAGTCATAGGTGGCGAGGAAGTCGTCGAGGTTCTGTGCGTACCATTCTTCGCTGTGTGGATTGAGCATCGGCTCGGCGAAGATGTTGCGCGCGGTCTGCACCTGCGGGCCACGAATGGCGCGGACTTTGGCAGTGAGCTCGTTGGTGAAATCGATCAGGTAGCGGCTCTTGAACCGCGTCCAGCGCTGCATCGCCGCCGGGTCATCACGCAGTGCCGCGATCGAAGCCGGCAGGCCGTTGGCGGCGTATACCTTCAGGGCTTGCGGGCCGGCATCTTCGAAGTCCGAGAGCACTGCATCATCGTGGTAAAGGATGCCGTCGACCGAGGTCAGGCGCGCCACGTCTTCGTAGATTTCGCCGATGATCCGCCGGACCTCCGGATCGAACGGCGACAGCCGTTTGTACTGATCAGGAGCCACCGAGGTGATACCGGTTTCCGGGTCCCAGCGGGTGACGCGCGGCAGCTTCGAGTCGAGGCCGAAACTCAGCACCGGCATCCACGCAAAAACCTTCACATGAGCACGGGTGCGCAGTTGCCAGGCGACGCGGTCGAAAATATCCGCACGGACCGGTAAGTGACGGTTGGGGAAGTACAGCGAGTGCACCAGACCGTCGCCCTTCGGATCGGCGAAGGCTTGCAGGAACACTGTGTTGGCGCCCATGTCAGCCATGCGCTGCACCAGTTTGCCGAGGTTGATGTCCTGCTGCGCCGGGTCCGGGTCGTAGACATTGTCCAGATCGACATGCACCACGCGCATGGCGAAATCCGCCTGCGCCGACACAATGCTGTTGGCGAAATGCGTGCCGTCAGGATCGGAGGCGACGAGGAAGCGCGGGCTGCTCATCAGGTTGTCGAGGGCATCGAGACCGTCGTCGAGGGTCAGGGCCATTTCGTAGCCCTCCTCGCCCACCACGGTCAGCGAAGTGCCGTCCGCCGCCCCGTACGGCCAGACCCATACCCGCGGTTTGTAACCGGTGGCTTTGCGGATTTTTTCCGAGATGTTGTTTACGTCGGTGCGAATCCGCGCCTGGAAATCGGCCTCGGATTCATAGCGTTTGCTCACCGGATCGTAACGGCGGGTCGCGGCGGCGGGCTGCAGGTTGCCCTGCGGGTTGGCAAGAATGCCTTTGTGGTTGGCGTCGGTGTGGGCGGCGATTTCCACCAGTCCGGACTTGGAGATCTCGCGCACCTGATCCCAGGTCAGGAAGTCGGAGCGCGCTCGCGGGGCACCGGCAAAATCCACCGGCTGATTCAGCGGTGTGTCGACCCAGGTGCCGACCGGCGCCAGCAGTGCGTGCCAGTTGTAAGCGCGCAGCACCGGCAGCACACGGGTGTAGAAACTCGAATAGCCATCGTCGAAGCTGAGCAGAATCGCCTTCGCCGGCAGCTCCGGGCCACCCTTGCGCGCGGCCATGATCTGATCGACCGTCACCGGTTTGTAGCCGTTTTCCCGCAGCCAGGCGAGCTGCTCGATCATGCGCTCGGTGCGCACCGCCACCACGGCCTGATCGGGGTCACGATCCTCGACATCGTGATAGGCGATGCCCAACACATGGTTTTTCGGCCACGGTTTTTCGCTGGCCGCCACCGGGCGCTCGGACGGAGGGGCGAAGGCCGGGGCTTGCTGGGCGCAGGCGCTGACCAGCAGCGCTCCCAGCAGAAGGATGAAACGCGAAATAAAGGGCATCTTCAAACTCTTCTAGAAGCGGAAAGTGAGGTCGACGAGCAGACGCAGATCGGTCTCCCGATCACCGTCGTAGGGCCGGTTGATCACACTGAGCAAACCGCCCACCTCGAACACGTCGTTCCAGGCATAACGCTGGCCGTAGCCGAGCAACGCCATGCCGCCGGTACCGTGATCACGCTGGCTGTACGTTCCCGCACCGGCCTGGAATTGCTGGCTCCAGGACGTTTCGTAGCGGTGGTAGAGGACGTGATTGACGTTGACCAGCGGCATCACGCTGAAGTCGGATTTGGGATTGAAGTACGGCACGTCATCGGATTTGGAGTTGTGACTGGTGCCGACTTCCAGCCCCGCGTCGACCTGCACGTTCGGCGCGCTGTAAACGCCCTCGCGACCGGTGAGCAAGGCTTCGACGCGATTGTTGCCGTCACTGAAGTGCGACGGACTCACCGACAGCCGCCACTCGCGGCTTTCGTTGGCGCGCCAGCGGATGAACCCGCTGCCGCCGTTGGCCTTGATGTCGCTGTTGAGCGCACGCAACGGCGTCTCGGCCGACAGGTATTCGAGGCTGCCGCCGTACTGCCAGTGGTCGTTGATGTCGCGGGCGATCGCCAAACGTGCGCCCTGTTTGTCGCCGAAGCCGTAATTGTGATTGGACACTTCGGCTTCAAGCGTCATGTCACGAGTGCGACGCTCCAGACCGACACGCTGAAAACGGTGATGGCCGGTGCCTTCGGCGAAGTCGCCGGTGGCATATCCCGCGTCGGCGAACACGCGCCAGTCTTCATTGATCGGTGGACTGTACAGGGTGGTCTGGATACCGAAATCGCGGCTGCCGCTAACCGCTCCGGCGTTACCACTGCCGCCGCCGTTGGCCTTGCCGCCGTAGGCTTCGACGCGCAATTCGGACATGTCATGGACTTCACGCTCGCGGGCCAGACGTTGCACCTGACGGTTGTCCGGATAGCGCGCCACCACGTCGTCGGTCAGCGCGTCCATCTTCCGCCATTCTTGCAGCTCCATGGTGGTGCGTGCCTGAGCGATTTCCAGGCCCATGTCGCGCGGCGTCATGCTCTCGGTTTCCTTGAGCTGCATCTCGGCGCGGCGCGGCCAGTTGCGGGCCAGGTACAGATCGGCCTGGGCCAGCCGCAAGCCGATATTGCCCGGCGCCTGATCGACCAACGTCTGCAAGCGCTCCTCGCCGTGGGGCAGGTCGGAACCGTAGGTCCCGGCCTGCGCTGCGAGTTGTTGCGCGTCCATCCATTCGTCATTGGGGTTGCCGATCGGCAAGCCTTTGAGTTCGATGCGTGGGCGCTGGGCCTTGGCTGCATCCTCGGCGACTTTGCGCGCTTCATCGGCGCGGTCGCTTTCCAGCAGCGCGTAATACAGTGCAGTGGTGTCTTCGAGGCGATCACCGACATCCGCGTCCGGCGCCGCCAGCACCTGGCGATAGAGGTCAGTGGCGATTTCCGGCTGACGTTGATCGAGATAAGACGCCGCCACCCAACGCAAGGCGTAGGTCGGAATCTTCACGCCTTCGCCTTGCAGCTTCTGGTATTCGCTGATGACGTCGGCGGTGCGCGCGCGAGCCTTAAGCGCGCCCATGCGGTCGATGCGCCAGCGGATCACGTCGTCGTGAGCGCTGGCGTCGGGCGTCCAGGTCGCGAGCAATTTGTCGTAGTCGGCCAACGCGCGGTCGGCAATCACATAACGTTCTTTTTCGCTGCGGGTGGCGAGTTCGGCAAGGCGCACGCGCTCGGCGGCCAGGTCGCCTTCGAGGCGGCGCAAAGTGACCGGATCGATCAGGCCCGGACGCTGATTGGCCAGGCGCAGCGCCGGTTCCGGCAGACGCGCTTTTTGCAGGGCGACCACGTATTCGCGGGCAACTTCCGGTTTGCTCCCGGCGCGGATGAACGCCTGATCGTATTCGAACAGGGCGTCATATTGCTTGCCGGCACGGTTGAGCGCGTAGCCAAGGGCCAGACGACGGGAAGGATCATCGGGTTTGGCCGCCACCAGCGCTTTGGCCCGAGTGACTGCTTCGTCGGGCTTGCCGGCGTCAGCCTGAGTCAGGGCCAGGCCCAGTTGCAGGTCAGCGTTGTCCGGTTCCAGCGCCAGGGCCTTGTTGTAGACCTGGGTCGCCTGATCCCAACGCTTGAGGTTGCGATACGCGCGAGCGGTGGCGGTCAGGGCCTGAATCGGCAGCACGCGGTCACGGCCCTGGGTTTCATAGACCTGCACCACTTCGGCGTCGAGCCCGGCCCAACTGGCGATTTGCAGGTGATCGCTGATCTGCCCGGTGGTCGCCTGAGCCGGCGGCACCTGGCGCAGCACAGTCAGCGCAGGCGTGGTTTGCCCGGCACGGGCATCCCGCACCATCTGATCGTAGGGTGTGTCGGCAAACGCCAAGGCTGGCCAAAGCAGTTGGCTGCACAGTGCGACTCGAAACAAAGGGCGTAAACCACGATGCAATACGGGAACATCAATACGCGGCATTCGTCAGCATCCTTACATGGCCAGCCGGGTCGCAATGCCCTCCTTGCCCATTCGTAACGGGGCCGAGCCAGGAACGCTCAGCCAAGCTTAGTCAGGCAGTCTTGCATGCAAGCGTGGGCCAGTATCGAGAACACAATAATTGTTCAGAATCGTGGTACCGGCTGAGCCGGGATGCCGAAAAGCCGAACGCCAGACAGCAAAACGCCCGGCGTCTGCGGGTGCAGAGGCCGGGCGTTTCTATTAAGAGCGCAGTATTACTGCACTTGCGTGACGCCCGCGAACTTGCTCATCAGGAAGCCGACGAACTGCTCGACGGTCATCTTCTGGCCGTTGAATTCCACCTGATTGGCGGCGTAATGCAGCTTGGTCACGACGTTGGTGCCTTCCACGGTCGCCAACTGCGAGCCAACAGCCATGCCGGAGAACATGTCGGCCGCGCCGGTAGCCCCATCGACGATGGCTTTGGCATCGGTCTGACCATCGAGCTGCGCCTGCACGCTGAGCAGATCAATCAGCATCGGCTTGGACACGGTGATGTTGAGGTCGAGCAACGCGATCAGCTGTTTGCCCAGTTGATCCGGCGGCAGATCCATCGATTGCGGTTTGGTCAGGTCGACCACCAGATTGGCGCGGCTTTCACCGTTGGCGGTTTTCAGCGAGAGATTTTCCAGCGCCACTTGCGGGCCTGCGGCCAGCAGTTTTTGCAGATCGGCTTTGACCTGGGCCGATTCGGCTTCGGTGAGGTTCAGTTCCGGTGCCGGCAAGCCGGCGGCGGTGGCTTCGGCGGCGGCTTTTTCGTACGGCTGCAATTTGGTCTGGTAAATCTGCATCAGCGACATCGTCGACGGAATGTCGAGGTTCTTCAGGCTCATGGCCATGCTGGCCGAACCGATTTTCTTGTCGTTGAGGGTGACTTCACCCACCTGATAGTCAGCACGGCCGGACGCATTGCTGCCGTTCTCTTCGGTGAGGTTCTTCATTTCGAAGTTCTTCACGCCGAGCACCGATTGCTTGGTGCCGAAGGTGGTTTTGCTTGTGGTCAGTTCCAAGGTGTTGCTGCCGGTGTAGTAGCCGTAGCTGCTCTTGGCGAGGTTGCTGGCCACGGTCAGACCGTTGAGTTCGATCTGTACCGGCGCCTGATCTTCAGCCACGGTCACCAGTTTCAGGCTGTCCATGTAGCCGTCAGCCTTGACCTTTTGCGCCTGGGCGCTGGCGGAGATGTTCAGGGTCAGGCCGGAGAATTTCAGGCTCGACTGCTCATCCAGCGCGGTTTCGAACGGCAACAGGTCGAGGGTGCTGGTGGTGGATTCGTCGTAACCGATGTTGGTCACGCCTTTGAGCGGCGCGGCACCCTTGGTGGCGGCGAACCATTTTTCGGTGGCCGGGCTCTTTTCCAGCTCGTAGTTGCTGGTGGCCATGACCGGTAGCCATTTCAGCGACACCAGACGCGAGAACGGCAGCGGGCCATGCTCGATATGGTCGACAAACAGCAGCTCGACCGGTGCATCGCCGAACATCTCGCCTTCACCTTTGAGGCGATAGTGCGCGGTGCTGGTGAAGGTGTGACGCTCCAGCGACACCAGCTCCAGCGACGCGGTGCCGTTGGAACCGGCCATCGCGGTTTGCAGCTCTTTATTGGCATTGCTGACGGCGTTGTTCAGTACGCCCTCGATCTTGGTCCCGGTGTACCAGGCCCCGCCTGCACTGATCGCGCCGATGGCAACGACAATTCCGAGAAGCACGCCTGCTGATTTATTCATGAATGACCTGATCGATTTCCGTGGCTGAATAGTTGGTCGTCTTCCCTGAACCCGTGACCGGGTTACGGCTCGACTCCGCTTGAATTAGCGGTGGAGATTAGCACCGGGCGCGGGAGACGGCCCAATGTTTAAAGGTGAAAGAGTGTCTATGGGGAGTGTGGACAGTCGACAGGCGGGAAGAGTTTCGGTGTTTTTCAGTCCGCCTTCGCGAGCAGGCTCGCTCCCACAAGGACAACACTGTACCTGTGGGAGCGAGCCTGCTCGCGAAGGGGCCAGATGATTCAGCCAAAAATCAGGAATACTGAACCTCGATCTCATCGAGTTGATGATCAAAGCTCTTCAGCCGCGCCGTCCAGGTATACACCAGCACTTCAAAATCCCGATCGATCACCGCCCCGCCCGGCCCATCGGCGCGCGGGTCGCAGAAATCCAGTTGATAACGCTCACGGGCCATGGCTGTGGCGACGTCGGACAATTCACGGGCATTGTTCAGCCATTGCCAGCTCTCGCTGTCGATTTGCTTGTCGAGTTCCAGGCATTGCTTCTTCAGCGCTTCGAGGCTTTTTTCCAGCGGCGTGCCGGTGAGTTCGCCCATGACTTCGGCGAAGGTGCGGCCGGGTTGCCAGTAGCTGCCCCAGAAATACCGGTCGAACACGGTTTCGACCTTGCGCAGGGCGACTTTGGTGTCCCAGATCAGCACCAGGGTTTTGCCTTGTTCGAGTTGTCGCTTCTTCACCCGCTGAACCTGCAGCGACGCCCAGGCCACCACCACGATTGCCATGACCGCGATCAGCGCGACGGCGCTGTCGAGGAACACCATGGCCTTGTCGATCTGGTGGGCCAGCATGATGCCGTAGAAATAGGTGGCCGAGAGCAGCACCAGGGCTACGAGGGCGCACCAGAAGCCGAGAGCGTAAGGGTTTTTCATTATTGGTTTCCCCTAGACCAGCGCTAGCAATGTGCGCTGAAGGGGCGCTTTGCACGGGGCGCCCCTTCAACACTTCAAAGCATAGCTATGGCCTCAGGGTTTGCTCGGGCTTGAGGCTTGCGTTCGTCCGCTTTCCCAACCGCCGCCGAGGGCGAGGAACAAATCGATCTGGCTCATGGCGACTTGCGTGTTGGCGGCGGCCAGTTGCGCGGTGACATCGGTGTAAGTGCGGGTCGCCTGCAAGTCGGCGAGGAACGACTCGCGGCCGGCCTGGAAGAAGCGGTGCGTCTGGTCGGCGGCCAGTTTCGCTGACTGCTCGGCATCGGCCAGCGCGTCACGGCGCTGCAGCAACGCGCTGTACTGGGCCAGACCGGTCTGGGTTTCGCGGATGGCGTTGAGCACCACGCCGTCGAAATGCGCCAATGCGCCTTGGGTCGATGCTTCGGCTTCGCGAATTCGCGCGCGGGCGCCGTTGGTCGGCACTTTCCAGCTCAGCGACGGACCGAACCCCCAACGGTTGGTCGATGGGTCACCCAAGTCATCGATGAGCCCGACGGTGCCGATGGTCGCGCCGATGCTGATGTCCGGGTACAACTCGCCGGTGGCAACGCCGATTCCGGCGGTCGAAGCAGCCAGTCGGCGCTCGGCCTGACGGATATCGGGACGGCGCTTGAGCAGCGCAGCGCCGTCACCCACCGGCACCAATTGGGCGATTTTCGGCAACTCGGCACAGGTCGCGGTGCCGGCCGGCAACTGATCGACCGGTTTGGCCAGCAACATCGACAAACGGAACAGCCCAGCCTGGCGCGCCGCTTCATAACGCGGCAGCTCGGCGCGCAGGGATTTGAATTGGGTTTGCGAGCGGGTGACCTGGGTTTCATCACCACGTCCAGCATCGCGCAGGCGCTGGATCAGCGTGGTGCTTTGCGATTGCAGATCGAGGGAATGCTCGGCGATTTCCCGCTCTTCATTGGCCGCGCACACCTGGGTGTAGGCGCGAACCACGTCGGCCACCAAAGTGATGCGTGCGGTGTCAGCCGCCGCTTGGGTGGCGTCGGCATTGGCCTTCGCGCCTTCGATGCCGCGCTGCAAGGTGCCCCACAAATCGAACTGATAAGAAGCACTGATGCCAATATCGCCGACGTTGTCGACCGGGACTTTTTCCGGCAGCAAGAACGCCTGACCGGATTCCTGCAAACGCTGCGCGCCCATCTTCACGCCTGCGCTCCAGCCGCCCGCCGCTTCGGCTTCGTCGACTTGCGCGCGAGCGCGCGACAGGTTCGCGGCGGCTACACGCAGATCCGTGTTGGAGGCCATGGCCTGCTGCACCAGTTGATCCAGTCGCGGATCCTTGTACAACCGCCACCAGTCCGCCGGCACCGGCGCCGACACCACCGGTTTGCCGGCCACGGCCAGTTCGCCCTGAAAGTCCTTGCGCTGGATCGCCGCATCATCGGGCACGTGATAGTCCGGCCCGACCATCTGACAGGCCGAGAGCAGCGCGCCCAGCCCGGCGATCACCAGGGCCTTGTTCATTGCGCAGGCTCCTGCTTTTGCTCATCAATGATCGACACCGTGGCGGTGCGGCCGGCAATCATGCGGAAGTCTGCCGGTACATCATCGAAAGCGATGCGCACCGGAATCCGCTGCGCCAGCCGTACCCAACTGAATGCCGGGTTGACGTTCGGCAGCAGATTGCTGCCGCTGCTGCGGTCGCGGTCTTCGATGCCGGCGACGATGCTTTCGACATGCCCGCGCAACTTGGCGCGGTCGCCGATCACGCGGATATCCACCGACTGGCCGACATGAATGCCGTCGAGTTTGGTTTCTTCGAAATAACCATCGATGTGGAACGAGTTGCTGTCGACCACCGACAACACCGGGCGCCCGGCAGTGACGAATTCCTGAGGACGCGGCGCGCGGTCGTTGACGTAGCCGTCCACCGGGCTGCGGATGACCGAGCGGTCGAGGTTGAGCTGGGCGCTGTCCACCGTGACCATGGCTTCGGCCAGCGCCGATTGCGCACGGGCGACTTTCGATTGGCTTTCTTCCAACTGCTCAGCCGGCACCAGATTGCCCAGGCCACGGTTACGCTTGGCTTCGCGCTGCGCCTGGGCGAGGGTTTCTTCACGATCCGCAACCGCCGCTTTGGCTTGACGCAGGGCCAGTTTGAAACGGTCCTGGTCGATGCTGAACAGCACCTGACCACGCTTGATCAACTGGTTGTCCTTCACCTCGACCTGCTGGATCAGCCCGGACACGTCCGGGGCGATCTGGATGATGTCAGCACGAATGTGGCCGTCACGGGTCCACGGCGCGAACATGTAATACATCACCATGCGCCAGACGAGGACAACGGCAAAAGTCACGATCAGCAGGGTCAGTACCACGCGACCGATGGTCAAAAACGGTTTTTTCATGTCATCAGGTATCGACTGAGTGAGTCCACGCCGTACAGCAGCACGGCGTAGAGGGCCACGTTGAACAATGCCCGGTGCCAGACCAGACGGTAAAAGTGCAGACGTGTCAGCACGCCATGCACCAGCAAAAACAGCACATAAGTGATGCCCATCAACACCAGCAGGGTCGGCAGGAAAATGCCGCTGATGTCCAGATCACCGATCATAGGGGCGCTCCATCGGGCAGCGGTTCTTCGGGCTCGGCGCTGGAGACGAATTCGACGCCGGGCAGCAACGCCAGACGCAAGCCGCTCAAGGCGTGCAACAGGTGTAGACGGGTTTCTTCATCGCCATGGCCATTGAGCGCACGGCGGGTGCGGTCCATGGTCATCAACAAACCGCTCGACGCCGGCAGGCGTTCACCGGACTTGAGGCAAGCGCGGAAATATTCGCCGACTTCAACGACCACTTGCTGCAGCAGCGTCTTCGGCACGCCGGTCACGCGTGGGGTATAAGCCAGCAAATCGAGCAAGTTCAGGCCCACCCGCACTTCACGCATGGCGATGCCGGTGTCCTGGCCGGTCAGGGCCAATCGCGGCAAATGCTGCATCAGACGATCAAGCAACTGCACGCCCAGCTTGCGGTGTTCGGCGAGGTTGGCCGGTTCGGTCATGTCGACGATGTCTTTCCAACTGAACCGGGTCAGGCGCTTGGCCGCCAGTTCGGCACCGAACGGGCGCGCCACCAGCGTCCAGATGAACGCGAACAACAGCCCCATCGGCCCCGCCAGGTTGGAGTTCACGAAGGCGAAAAAGTCCGCGTCGTAGGCACCCTGAATGCTGATGAACGATGAGGTGTTGACCAGCGTCAGGAGCATGCCGAGGTAGAAGCGCGGCTGCACCGTCAGTGTGCCGACGCAGATAAACGGGATGGCAAACGCCAGAACCAGCATCGGGAAGTCGTGCAGGTTCGGCAGAATCAGAAACAGATAGAGGCTGGCGAACAGCACCGACATACCTGTCCAGAAAAAGAACCGGTAGATCTGCGGCGCCGGGTCGTCCATCGAGGCGAAGAAGCTGCACGCCACCGCCGCCAGAATCACCGCACTGCCGCCGTCCGGCCAGCCGAGCAGAATCCACAGCACCGAGGCGACGATGATCGCCAGAATGGTTGAGGCCACCGAATACAGCATCAGCCCACGGTCGATAAACGGCGTCAGGCGACCGAGACGCCAGTGGCGGTAGACCGCGCGCCAGCTGTCCTGGCGTTCGCACAGAATCGCATCCTGCAGACTGCGGCAGTCTTGCCACAGATCGATGAACTCGCCGAGACGGTACAAGGCATTGGAGAACAGCAATTGCTTGCGATCCTCCAACGCTTCAGCGCTCGGTTGCAGGGCTTCGAGCTGATCTTTCAGGGCTTGCCAGCGATCGAGATCGGCGTCTTTGTGGCCCAGCCATTCACGTGTCGCAGCCAGCAGCGGCGCGAACTTTTCCACCAGTTCCGGCGTGCGTCGTTCGAGGGCGTAGAGCGAATCCTCCAGCGCATCGATCACCGGCAGCAGGTGGATCATCCGTCCGCGCAGCTCCTTGGTATTGCGCACGGTTTGCGGCCGCGAGCCTTCGTGCGGCAACTGGCCAATCATCAATTCGAGGCTGTTGAAACTCGCGACCATGGCCATGCGCAGCGCGGTCACTTCTTCGGGCTGCACGTCGCGGCTGAGGAATTTCAGGCTGTAGCTCGAAGCGTCGGCGAACCATTTGCCCACGGCGTCGTTGAACACCGGCGCCAGGCGTCGCGGCCAGAACATCGCACCGACCACGGCGGCGACGGCGATGCCGAGGAAAATCTCTTCGGTGCGCGCTTCCGCGACGTCCCACACGGCCAGCGGGTTATCCACCACGGGCAAGGCAATCAGCGGCAGCGTGTAGCCGGCGAGCATCAACGCATAGCTGTTGGCGGTACGCAGGTGCAGGGACAGGAACAGCAAAATCCCCGTCCACAAGGCGATAACCACCACCAGCACATACGGGCTCTGGACAAACATCGGCACAAAAAACACCGCCGCCGCCGCACCGAGAAAGGTGCCAATGGCGCGGTACAAGGCTTTGGAGCTGGTCGGCCCGAGAAACGGGCTGGAGACGATGTACACCGTGGCCATCGCCCAATAGGGACGCGGCATCTGCATGAGCATGGCGATGTACAGCGCGAGCATCGACGCGGCAAAAGTGCGGACCCCGTAGAACCAGTCCCGGGCCGGCGGAATGCCAGTGAAAAAACCGTTCAAGAATTGACCACCAACGGCGGATTGGCCGCCTCAAAAGCCCGGAGTACGCGAAGCGTAGCCTCCAGATCACTCTGATCTATCCCTTCGAGCACTTCGTGACGCAAGCGCACCAGTTCGATTTCCACCGCTTGCACCAGTTCCCGGCCGGTATCGGTCAGGCTCAGGCATTTGGCGCGACGATCCTGCGCATCTTCAGTGCGGCAGACGTAGCCCGAATGGCACAACTGATCGAGTAGCCGCACCAGCGACGGACTCTCCATCCCGGCCGCCTGCGCCACCTGCACCTGGCGCACGCCCTCGCCCAAGCGGCCGATCATCAACAGCGGCACGGCGCAGGCTTCGGAAATTCCGTAATTGACCAGTGTGGTCTGGCAGATCTTCCGCCAATGCCTGGCGGCCACCACCATGGCACTGCTGATGTTCATCTGGAGAGCGTCGAGGGAATCGGACACGGGAAAATGCACACTGTTAGTTTGCTAACTATCAATATCGCATTGGTGGGGAAATTCAGTCAAGTTTTGAAACAAATTGGCTGTTCGCCGAAAGGAAGGAACACGCCGGGGTGTACTCAGCGCTTTTTTGCATTCGCGTACACGCTGCTGCGCTCGCGTTTTCCTACCGCGACTACAGAAACGACGACTCGCACATCGATTACTTGATAGACCAATCTGTAACCAGAGGCCTTGAGTTTGATTTTGTAACAGTCCGGCATGCCATGGAGTGCATCCGCTGACACTCTCGGTAGCGCCAATCTTTCCGCGAGCTTTTTCTTGAATTGATCCCGGAGCGTGTGACCCAGCTTGTTCCACTCTTTATGAGCAGATGGCAGAAATTCCAGCTTATAGGTCATCCAGGCTTACCGAAACGGGCGTTTCATGGCTGCGCGAACGAACAATTTCAGCCAGCTCCAAATCATCAAGCCGCTCCATCATCGCTTCGTAAACATCGGCAGGCACCATGTAGCCCATGACGCGATTATGGTTCAAAACAGCAACAGCTCCGCCATGTGCGCCGCTAAGCACTGCTGAAGGGTTTTTCTTTAACTCGGAAACACTGACGGCCATATCGGCCAGAACACTTTGCATAATAAAGACCTCAATTGAGGTCGTAATACTGGTCCATTTTTAGCGTATCGACAACCGTAAACAGTCAGGCGCCAAGCGGGTGCCTGTTGGCTACCCCGCCCGCCCTTTACGCAACAACACATCCAACTGATCCACAACCTCCGCCCAATCGGCATCATCGAGAATCTCATCGCGCAAAAAATCCGCTTGGCTCTTCGTCCAGAAAAACGCATCGGCCAGATGCAGTTCGGGTTTGAGCGGAGAGTGGGTGGCGATGAATTGGTCGATGCTGGTGGCGTCGTTGTCCAGGCCGAGTTGTTTGAACAGGGAGGGAAGGCTGTGAGTAGGATTTTCCATCGCGCGATTCCTTGGAAAGAGTGGTGTCTGGAAAATTATTCGCGAGCAGGCTCGCTCCCACAGATTGATGCGATCCCCTGTGGGAGCGAGCCTGCTCGCGATGGCCTCAGTGGCAGCGCCGCAAAATTAATGAATCAACTCCCGCACCTCGGCATGCGGCACCATTTTCAGAAACTCGGGCATGCTCATGTGCAGCAGGTAATTGTGGTTGCCCGCCTCCAGATAAATATCCTTCTGCCGGGTCAGCAGCGGGTCGATGACCATGTCCAGCCCGTAGGAATCCCCCAGTGGCGGTACCGCGCCGCGTTCGCAGTCGTCGAAGATGTGCGCCAGATTACTTTCGCGGGTCAGTTGCCATTCGCCACTGCTGCGCACCTTGCTCAAGTCCAGATGATGACTGGCAGGTAGCACGGCCATCAAGTAATGCCCATGGTGATCGTCGAGGATCACCGATTTCGCCACCCGTTCGGCGGGAACCCCCGAAACCCGCGCGGTTTCAAGGCTGCTGGAAGAGTGTCGGTGAGCGACGATGTCATATTCGCAATGCGCCCGGGTCAGGCTGCTTTGCACTTTTTTGGCCATTCGCATGATGCACCTCGGTGTTGCGCTGAACGTTGTTGCCGTGTCTTTGATTCTAGTTCGGCACACCGCTGGCGCAGGGAAATCCGCCCGCTGGACACATCCGCACATTGATCAACATTCAGCCTTGCGTGAGACTCATATGAGTCCACGACAGCGGGGGCCGCAATCAAGCCGGATTATTGGTCACGACTTCTGCCGGATACACCGATTGCCATCCCCCGCCCAGCGCCCGGTACAACCCGACTGTCGCCAGTGAAACCCCGGTGGAGCTTTCCACCCACTGTTCCTGCGTCGCCAGCAAGGCGCCTTGCACGGTGAGGACGTTGACGAAATCGACCACGCCTTCGACATATTGCTGTTGCGCGGTGCGCAGGGCGATCTGGTTCTGGCGCACGGCTTCGGCGAGGCTGCCTGCGCGACGTTGGCTGGCGTTGTAGGCGGTCAGTTGATCGTCAATTTCGTGCCAGGCGCGCAGCACAGTTTGCTGGTAGCTGATCGCGGCTTCCTGTTGCTGGGCTTCGCGCAGTTGCAACATGCCGCGCAAGCGTCCGCCGTCGAACAGCGGCAAGCTGAACTGCGGGCCGATACCAAAGGCGCGCGAGCCCCACGAGCCGAAATCACTGAGTTGCATGGCTTGCGAACTCAGGTTGCCGGACAGGGTAATACGCGGGTAGAAGTCACCCTTGGCCACGCCGATGTTGGCGGTGGCGGCGTGCAGTCGCGCCTCGGCCTGACGGATGTCCGGACGGCGTTCGGCCAGTTGTGACGGCAGGCCGATGGCGACTTTGAGCGGCGACTGCGGCACCCCTGCGTCTGTGGATAACGCCTTGGCCAGGGCTTGCGGTGGCTCGCCCATCAACAGGCTGATCGCGTTGATCAGTTGCGATTGGCGTTGTTCCAGCGCCGGCAATCGCGATTCGATGGCCGCAACTTGCGCAGCGGCTTCGGCAACGTCCAGGTCGGTGGCCACACCATCGTTCAACCGCAGTTGCGAGAGATTCAGGCTGTGGCGAGCGACGTCGAGGTTTTGCTCGGTAACGGCGCGGGTGTTCTGCACGCCGCGCAACTGGATGTAGTTTTGTGCGGTGTCGGCAAGGACGGCCAGCAAGACACTGCGACGGTCGTTTTCGGCGACTTCAAGGTTCGCGTCAGCCGCTTCGGTTGCGCGGCGCACGCGGCCCCAGAAATCCAGCTCCCACGCGGCAGAAAAACCGGCGTCCCACAGATTGAACGCGGAGTCACCGTTGTTTCCGGCAGGATCGTTGAGGCCTTCGCCGCTGTTGCGTTTGCGTGCATAGCTGCCGGTAGCAGCGGTGTTCGGGTAACGATCAGCACTGATCACCTGACGCGCCGCGCGGCTTTGTTGCAGGCGGCTGCTGGCCAGTTGCAGGTCGAGGTTGCTCTTCATCGCACGCTGAGTGAGGGCCGAGAGCTGCGGATCGTTAAAGACCTCCCACCAGCGTTCGTTCAGCGGTTCGCTGACGGCTCGGCTGGGGGCGGATTTGGCGGGTTTTGCCCAATCGGCGATGTGTGTGGTTTCGGGTTTCTGGAAGTCAGGCCCCACTGTGCAGGCGCTGAGACTTACCGTGAGTAGGGCACCCAAAGCGAGTTGCTGCCAGCGGCCTCTTCGCGAGCAGGCTCGCTCCCACATTTGGGAATGCGTTTCTCCTGTGGGAGCGAGCCTGCTCGCGAAGGCGTCAGTTCGTTCAAAGAAGCTCATCGCTGAGTCACCTCACGCACCGACGTCGCCGAGCTACGCGTATCGATACTCGCCTCCACCGACATCCCCACCCGCAGTCGCTCGGCCAGTGGCTGCCCCGGTGCCAGCACAATCTTCACCGGAATCCGCTGCACCACCTTGGTGAAGTTACCGGTGGCGTTATCCGGTTTCACTGCCGCAAAGGTCACGCCAGTGGCCGGCGCGATGCTTTCGACGCTACCGTTCAGGGCTTCTCCACCGAGACTGTCGACACGTACTTGCACTTGCTGCCCGGGCTGCACATCCGTCAGTTGCGTCTCCTGAAAGTTGGCCACCACATAAGCCTGCTGCAACGGCACCACCGCCAGCAGCTTGCTGCCCGGTGTCACATAGGCGCCGACGCGCACGGCGCGCTCGCCGACCATGCCGTCCTGCGGCGCGGTGATACGCGTGTAGGAGAGTTCGAAACTGGCGATTTCCAGCGCCGCTTGTGCGTGCTTCAACGTGCCTTCGGCGGCATCACGCTGCGCGGTGAGGACTTCGACCTGCTTGCGCTCGGCGGCCAGTTTTGCGCTTGCGGTGTCCAGCCGCGCGGAGGCCTGATCGATACGGGTACGGGCCTGTTGCGCGTTCTGCACGGTGCCGGCGCCGACGCCAGCGAGGTGGTTGTAGCGATTCAATTCCTGCTGGGCGAAGGCCATTTCAGCCTTGGCCGATACCACCGACGCCTGTGCCTGAGCGATCACCGAGGTCTGGCGTTCCAGCGTGGCTTTCGCGTTCTGCAACTGCGCACGGGCGACGAGGGTTTGCGCATCAGCCGCTTCGGCGGCAGCACGCAAATCGCGATCATCGATCAGCGCCAGCAACTGCCCGGCCTTCACCCGCTGGTTGTCTTCCACCAGCACTTCCTTGATGAACCCGGCCACGCGCGGCACCACCAAGGTGAAATCGGCGGAGACGAACGCGTCGTTGGTGCTCTGCTGAGTACGTTTGCCAAACAGGCCGGGCACTGCCAGATACAACAGCACGCCTACAGCCAACGCTGCAGCGATAGCCACCGCGAGTTTTTGCTTTGCTTGAGTCGTCATAAAAACCTTCATTGTTCAGTACCGCAATCAGGTCGGTGCGCGCGGCGGGAAAATCCGCGTCGGCAGCCAGAAAATCAGCAGGATCAGCGCTACCGCAACGCCAGCCATGCACACATAGAGATCAGAAGACGTCAGCACCACGGCCTGTTCGTGCAGACGATGGGCAAGGCCCGGATCGCTGCGGTCGGCCAACGGCGAATTGCCGAGGCTGTCGACCAGCATGGTCGAGTGAAAATGCAGACGCGCCGTGGTCAGCGCCTCGAGCATTCCGGTGGCGACCACCGCCGCCAGACCTTTCACAGTGTTGAACCAGGCCGAGGCAAACGGCCCGTCCATTGGCTGGATGCTGCCGGTGGAGAGCATCAACAGCGGCAGCACCGACATCGGCTGACCGAAAATCTGCAGCCATTGCAGGACGTAGAAATTGTCGCGAATCCACTCCGAAGTCAGCAGCGAGCCACCGAGGCAGGACAGCACCAGCATGCTCAAGCCAATCCCGAGCACCCAGCGGCAATCGACCCAGCGCAGGTTGCACAGCGCCGCCACCAACGGCAGCGCAATCAACTGCGGCAACGCTGCGATGAGCATGATCGGCGCGGTCTGCAGCGGGCGATAACCCTGCACTTGCGCCAGATAGCTCGACGGAATCAACACCACCGCTTGCAGCACCACCAACACGCCGGCCAGGGTCATCAGCGCGAACGCCAGGTTGCGGATACCGAGCATCTGCAACTTGAAGAACGGAATCGGCTGCGACCACTCGTTGATCAGAAACGCCACCAGCAGCAACGATCCGGAGCCGAGCAGCGCGCAGATCAGATTCGACTCGAACCAGTCCAGCCGATTGCCCTGCAACAGGCCGATCACCAGCATGCAGATTGCCGGAAAACCCAGCAGCAGGCCTTTCCAGTTGAACGCCTTGAGGCGCTCAAGGCGCAGCGGATCCTGCGGGATGCCGTAAGCCACCATGAGCATGGCAATCAGGCACGGCCCGATGATTTGCCAGAACGTCCATTGCCAGCCGATGTATTCGGTCCACAAACCGGCCAGCGGCGTACCGAGGCCCGGGCCGAAGGTGGCTGTCAGCGCGTAACCGGCCAGTCCATAAAGCTTGAAATTCGGCGGCAGAAATCGCAGGGCGACGGTCATCAGCATCGGCGGCAACGCGCCGCCAGCCAGACCTTGCAGG
Source organism: Pseudomonas sp. Irchel 3E19 (assembly GCF_900187585.1). Taxonomy (NCBI): domain Bacteria; kingdom Pseudomonadati; phylum Pseudomonadota; class Gammaproteobacteria; order Pseudomonadales; family Pseudomonadaceae; genus Pseudomonas; species Pseudomonas sp. Irchel 3E19. Next base: position 39,377 of record NZ_FYDT01000033.1, on the reverse strand, counting down.
GTACGCATCAGCAGCAGGCTTTCGTAGTTCGGGGCGAATGGACTAAGCACACCGAGCAAGGTGAACAGACTGATCGCGCAGAGGGTGAAGCGGCGCAGCGAGAAGGTTACCGAGCACCACGGCGCGAACGCCATGGCTGCGACCGAGGTGGCGGTGTAGCTGGCCACCAGCCAGGTGCCTTCGTCGTAACCGATGTTCAGCGCGCCGCGGATGTCGGCCAGGGCGACCTTGGTCACCATCTCGTTCAGGCCCGAGACCAGCACCGCGATCAGCACGCCGACCAGACCGATGATGATCCGTGCCCCGAACACCGGTGGCGTGGCCGCCGTCGCCGGGCTGGTCGCGACCGTTGGCGCCGGGACCGTCAGGGAGGTCATGAATGCAAACTCCGGAGGGAAAAATACCGGAGCATATTAGTCGGGCTTAGTGCTGACGAAAATTGACTTATTGGCAGGTTATAAGTGCGCCTGAAGCAGCAATGAGGATCTCCTGTGGGAGCGGGCTTGCTCGCGAAAGCGGTGGGTCATTCAACCTGTGCATTGCCTGACACAACACCTTCGGGAGCAAGCCCCCTCCCACAAGGATTCGGTGTAGCTTCAGGGTTGCGCGGCGAGCCAGGTCTCATCGCAGCAAGTCTTGAGGGTTTCACGCAGCCAGCGGTGCGCCGGATCCTTGTCGAAACGCGGATGCCAGGCCTGAGTCAGCATCAACGTCGGCAGCGGAATCGGCAGATCGAACGAACGCAGTTTCAAGCCCAGTCGCCGCACACTCAGCAGCGCTTCCTTGGGCACCGGCAGGATCAGGTCGGAATCCGGCAAGGCAAACATCGCCGCATGGAAACTCGGCGCAATCACCGCCACCCGCCGCTCCAGACCCAAGGCGTTCAACGCCGTGTCGATGGGCCCGCGGGCGATGCCACGGCGCGACATGCTGATATGGGAGAACCCGGCGTAGCGCTCAGCGGTGATTTCGCCGTCGAGCAGTGGATGATCCTCGCGCACCAGACCAACAAAATGCGTGGAAAACAGGTTCTGGACTTTGACTTCCGGGGTCACCGGGCGGGTGTTGCTGACGCTCAGGTCGATCCGCCCTTCGCGTAGCGCTTCATCGTCGCCATCGCCTTCCGGGACGAAACGCAGTTCACAGTGCGGCGCCTGCTGGTCAAGAGTGTCGAACAGTTTGCCGCCGTACACACCGATGAAAAAATCGTTGGCGCGGATGCTGAAGCGGCGGCGCAAACTGCTCAACTCCACGGTGTCCGCCGAGCGGAACAAAAGCGCAGCCTGTTCGACCACATCGCGCACCTGTTCGCGCAATTCCAATGCCTTGGGGGTCGGCACCAGCCCCCGACCGGCGCGCACCAGAATCGGATCACCGATGGCTTCGCGGATCCGCGTCAGGGTCCGGCTCATGGCCGCTGGGCTGAGGTTCATCCGCCGCGCCGCGCCAACCACGCTGCCCTCATCGAGCAAGGCGTCGAGGGCGACCAGAAGGTTCATGTCCGGAAGTTGCATGCCGAGCACTCTTGGCTGATCTGGATTGATCTGTGCGCAATGCTAGCAAACATTCAGCTAATGAGGCGGTGGCCGGACCGACGCTTTCGCGAGCAGGCTCGCTCCCACATGGGAATGCATTTCAAATGTGGGAGCGAGCCTGCTCGCGAAGGGGCCGGTCGGAGCGCCACAAATCAGCGCTGCATACCCCAGCGCTTCACCGTCACCCGCTCCAGCGTGTCAAACACCAGATTCTCCACCAGCAAGCCAATCAGAATCACCATCGCCAATCCGGCAAACACCTTGTCGGTATACAGCTCATTGCGATTTTGAAAGATGTACCACCCCAAACCACCCTTGCCACTGGTCGCGCCGAACACCAACTCAGCCGCGATCAACGTGCGCCAGGCAAACGCCCAGCCAATCTTCAAACCGGCAAGAATCGACGGCAACGCCGCAGGAATCAGGATGAACAGCACAAAACGCATGCCCTTGAGCCCATAGTTGCGCCCGGCCATGCGCAGGGTTTCCGACACACCGAGAAAACCGGCATAGGTGTTCAGCGCCAGCGCCCACAGCACCGAATGCACCAGCACGAAAATCAGGCTGTTCTGCCCCAGCCCGAACCACAGCAAGGCCAGCGGCAACAGGGCGATTGCCGGCAGCGGGTTGAACATCGACGTCAGCGTGCTTAACAGATCGCGACCAAACTGGGTCGATACCGCCAGCGTAGTCAGGGCGAAAGCCAGGACGATGCCGATCAGGTAACCCTTGAGCAGCACCACCAGCGATATCCACACCTTGCCCAGCAACTCGCCACTGAGCAGCCCGTCGTACAGCGCATGACTGGTCTGGACAAAACTCGGTAGCAGCAGATCGTTGTTCTGCACCCGGGCAACGATTTCCCACAGCACCGCGAGCAAAATCAGGATCAGGCTTTTGCGCAGCCAGCCCTGTTGCCACAGCCGTTGGCCGAGGGGTAATTCTCGCTCGACCGGCACGCTGGTCAGCGGCTCCAGCACGGTTTCGAATTCTTGTCGTACAGATGATGAATGGCTCATCGGGCAATTCTCCAGGCCGCTCAATAAGCGATGCGAATGTCGTTGAAGTCGTGGTCGCGCTCGGTTTCCGGCGACTGACCTTCATCGAACAACAGCCGATGAATGCGCCGCGCCGATTCCTGAAACGCCACTCCGCCAAGGCTTTGCAGGTTGTATTGATGGCTGTGCACCTCCGCCCTCACCCGCCCCGGATGCGGCGACAGCAACAAGATGCGATTGCCGACCACCAGCGCCTCTTCAATCGAATGCGTAACGAACAACAGGGTGAAGCGCACCTCCTCCCAGAGCAGCAGCAATTCCTCCTGCATCTTGCGCCGGGTCAACGCGTCCAGCGCGGCGAACGGCTCGTCCATCAGGAGGATTTTCGGCTGCATCGCCAGCGCCCGGGCAATCGCCACCCGCGCTTTCATGCCGCCGGAAAGCGTGTGCGGATAGGCATCGGCAAACGCTGCCAGCCCGACCTTTTCCAGATACTGCAGCGCACGTTCTTCAGCTTCCTTTTTCTTCAGCGTGCGCGAAGCGAGCAGTGGAAACATCACATTTTGTTTGACGGTTTTCCACGGCGGCAGTTGATCGAATTCCTGAAACACCACGATCCGGTCTGGCCCCGGCGCATCGACGCGCCGGCCTTGCAGGCGGATCTCGCCTTCGCAAGGTGCAATGAAGCCGGCGACGGCTTTTAACAAGGTCGATTTACCGCAACCGGACGGGCCGAGCAGTACAAAGCGATCCTGCTGATCGACTTCGAAACTGACTTGGTGGGTGGCACGTACCACCCGTTGCGGCGTGCGGTATTCGAGGCTGACTTGATCCACCGCCAGCAGCGCTTGCGTGCTGGCGACCAGGTTGCTGGCCGCGTGGCCTTGCAAAGGGGCGTTCATCTCTGTCAGCTCCCTTGCAACGGCTTGGCATCCTGGAAGAAGTAGTCCTTCCACGATTCAGGCTTGTTCTTGATGGCGCCAACGCGGTAGAGGAATTCCGCCAGTGGGTAGGTATTTTTTGGCGTGACGCTGAATTCGAATTGCGGGTTGTCGATGATTTTCAGCAAGGCGGCGCGGTCGATCTTGGCTTTGGTCACGCGGATGTAAGTGTCGGCTGCCGCACCCTTATCGTTCTGGGCGAATTGCGCGGCTTCGGTCAGTGCTTCGACGAAGGCTTTGTAGGTCTTCGGGTTTTCGTTACGGAATTTCTCGGTGGCGAACAGCACGGTCGGCGAGTTCGGCCCGAGCAGGTCGTAGGTGTTAAGCACGACATGCACGTTCGGATTTTCCAGCGCCTGATCCTGGAACGGTGGATTGGAGAAATGCCCGGTCAACTCGGTGCCGCCAGCGATCAGCGCAGCGGTCGCGTCCGGGTGTGGAACGGCGATGGTGTACTTGTCGAGGCGATTGAACTCCTTGTCGCCCCATTGCTTGGCGGCCGCGTATTGCAGGAAACGCGACTGCACGGAAACACCCACCGCCGGCACCGCGATGCGATCCTTCTCGGTGAAGTCAGCAATGGTTTTGACCTTCGGATTGTTGCTCACCAAGTAGTAAGGAAAGTTGCCCAACGAGGCCACGGCTTTGACGTTCTGTTTGCCGTGGGTACGATCCCAGATGGTCAGCAACGGCCCGACGCCGGCTCCAGCAATGTCGATGGAGCCGGACAACAGCGCATCGTTGACCGCTGCGCCACCGGACAACTGCGTCCAGTCGACCTTGATGTCGAGGCCTTCCTGCTTGCCGTACTTCTCGATCAGGCCCTGATCGCGCACCACGTTGAGCAATAAATAGACAATGCCGAACTGTTCGGCAATGCGGATTTCACCTTCGGCGTGGGCCACTGCCGGCGCCACCAGACTGCCGGCGAGCAGGCTGAAACCCAGGCCAATAGCGGCGGCCAGCGGTGCAAAAGAAAGACGTTTGGACATGATCGAATCTCCGGCAAATCAGAAAGGCGTGTCGCCCTGAATGGTCGTGCGAAACAGCTTGCGGCGCAGGTGCGCGGGGCAACCGGCGGCGAGATGGATCAGCGAACGGTTGTCCCAGAACACCATGTCGTGGGGCTGCCATTGGTGGCGGTAGATGTTTTGCGGCAGCACGCTATGGGTATGGAGCTCGGTGAGCAGCTGTTGGCTCTCGTCTTCCGGCAGGCCGACGATGCGCGTGGTGAAGCCTTCACTGACGAACAAGGCCTTGCGGCCGTTTTCCGGATGGGTACGCACGATCGGGTGCACCACTTCGGCGACCTGAGCCAGTTGCTCGGGGGTCAGGGTCGGGCGCCAGTTGCCTTCGAATTTGGTTTCGCTGTAACGCGCGGTGTAGGAATGCGCGGCGGAGCGACCTTCGACCGCTTTACGCAGCGCTTCAGGCAGGTTGTCCCAGGCTTTGTGCATGTCGGCGAACAGGGTGTCGCCGCCCTCGGACGGCAGTTCCTGCGCATGCAACATCGAGCCGAGGCTCGGCAGCTCTTTATAGGAAAGGTCGGAGTGCCAGAATTTGCCGGCATCGCCCAGGCCGATGTTCTGGCCGTTTTCGACGATGTTGGAAACGATGAGGATTTCCGGGTGATTGGCCAGCAGGAACTGCTTGAGCACGTGGATCTGCAACACGCCGAAGCGGCGGCTGAAATCGATCTGCTGTTGCGGGGTGATGCGCTGGTCGCGGAACACCACGACGTGGTGATCCAGATGCGCGCGGTGGATGCGCGCGAAGTCCTGGTCGTTGACCGGGCGGGTTAGGTCCAGACCAATGATCTCGGCGCCGACGGCACCGCTGAACGGGCGAATCTCGAAGGTTTGCGGCGCGGCGATCGCGGCGCTTGGGGTGGCAGTGGCTGCGGACATCTTTTCAATCTCCCACGCACGGCGCGCTCAAGGGCGCGCGCGTCGATCAGAAACTCACGCTGGATTGCGTGTTGGTTCAGGTCGTGCGGCGCGCCGATTGGTCGGCAGGTACGCAGGAGATTGACTTTAAAGCTATAAGAACTGGAAATTAAATACCGTTAATGAATAACGATATGGCGGTTGGTGAGGAATGGACTGGTTGGTGAGTGACGATTTGTGTCACTTACTGACGGAGTTGCGGTTATTTTGCCGACGCCTTCGCGAGCAAGCCCGCTCCCACAGTGGATCCCTGTCGAACACGAAATTCGTGTCCAATGAAGATCAAATGTGGGAGCGGGCTTGCTCGCGAAGAGGCCATCAGCCGCGCTGAAGATCTAGCGCTCGTGCAACGCCTCGGCCCGCGCGCGAATGATCGGCTTGAGCAGATAACTCAACACCGACTTCTTGCCGGTGATGATGTCCACCGACGCGACCATCCCCGGAATGATCAGCAACGGCTTCTCATCGGTGCCCAGGTGGCTGCGCTCGGTGCGCACCTTGATGATGTAGTAGGTGGTTTTCTTGTCTTCGTCGGTGATGGTGTCGGCGCCGATCTGCTCAAGCTGAGCCTTCAGCCCGCCGTAGATGGTGTAGTCATACGCGGTGAATTTCACGATCGCTTCCTGCCCCGGATGCAGGAACGCGATGTCCTGCGGGCGGATCTTGGCTTCGACCAGCAAGGTGTCATCCAGCGGCACGATTTCGACCATGTCGCTGCCCGGCTGGATCACGCCACCGATGGTGTTGACCAGCAGTTTGTTGACGATACCGCGTACTGGCGAGGTGACCAGCGTGCGGCTGACCCGGTCTTCCAGGGCCTTGCCGGTGGCTTGGGCCTTGTTCAGGTCGGTGCGGGCTTCGTTGAGCTGGGTCAGGGCTTCGCTGCGGAATTTGCCGCGGGTCTCGTCGATCTTGCGCTGTACTTCCTTGATCGCCGATTCGGCGCGCGGGATCGCCAAGGTCGTCGCATCAAGCTGGCCGCGGGTTTCCACTTCGGCACGCTTGAGCCGCAAGACTTCCACCGGAGAGACTGCGCCCTGCGCCACCAGCGGCTCGGACATGTTGATTTCCTGGCGTTGCAGCCCGAGTTGCTGGCGGTATTGCGCCTGTTTCGAGGTGAATTCGCGCAACTCCTGCTGACGCTGGATCAACTGTTCCTGCAAACCACCGATCTCGTCATGCAACTGCTGGCGGCGGCTGATGTACAGGGATTCTTCGCTCTTGGCCTGACCCGGTACCGCTTTGACCACGTCTTCCGGGAAATTCAGCGGACGGTCATCGACCTCGGCGCTCAGACGCTCGACCCGCAGCAGCATCGACTGCCGATCAGCTTCGGTTTCGCCGACGTTGGAGGCAAATCGCGTGTCGTCGAGACGAATCAGCGGTGCGCCGGCTTCGACGATCTGACCTTCCTTGACGAACAGTTCGGCGACGATCCCGCCCTCAAGGTTCTGGATTTTCTGGATCTTCGACGAGGGTATTGCCTTGCCATCACCCTTGGTCACTTCGTCGATCACGGCGAAGTTGGCCCAGAGCATCAGAAACACGAAGAAGCCGATGATCGCCCAGATCGTCAGGCGCACGACGCGCGGGGCGTCCTCGATCAGCGCCTTGTTGACCTCCGGCAGCGGCTGGCCCTGCAGTGAAGCAGAGCCTTTGAAGTAGCGACGGATCGAATCCTTGAAACCCGACTTAAGCAACACTGATCTGCCCCTTCTTCAACGCTTCCATCACGGCGGCTTTCGGGCCGTCGGCGAGAATCTGCCCGCGATCAATCACTAGCAGACGATCCACTAACGACAGCAGGGATGCCCGGTGCGTCACCAGCACCACGGTCTTGTTTTCAATCACCGCCGCGAGGCGTTGCTTGAGGCGTTCTTCACCGGTGTTGTCCATGGCGCTGGTCGGCTCATCCATCAACAGAATCGGCGGGTTGAGCAACAATGCCCGGGCCAGGGCGACGTTCTGGCGTTGGCCGCCGGAGAGATTCTGCCCGCGCTCGCCCACTTGCAGTTCGTAGCCTTGCGGGTGCAGGCGGGCGAATTCGTGGACACCGGCCAGTTCGGCGGCTTGCAGCACCAGCTCGTCTTCGACATAACGCGCGCCGGAAACCAGGTTGTCACGCAGGGTGCCGGCCAAGAGCTGGATGTCCTGCGGCACGTAGCCGATGTTGTGGCGCAACTCGCTGACGTCGATCTGGCGGATATCAACGCCGTCCACCAGCAACGCGCCGTCGTCCGGCTGATAGAGGCCAACCAGCAGTTTGGCGAGCGAGCTCTTGCCCGAGCCGCTGCGGCCAATGATGCCGATTTTCTCGCCGGGACGAATCACCAGGTTGATGTTCTTCAGCGCCGGGTTCTGTTGCTCCGGGTAGGTGAAATTCAGTTGACGGCATTCGATGGCGCCTTGCAGAACCTTGCGGCTCAGCGGACGCTCTTCGAAATTGCGCTCTTGCGGCAGCTCCATCATCTGGTCGACCGAGGTCATGGTCACCCGCGCCTGCTGATAACGGGTCAGCAGACCGGACAGCGAGGCCAGCGGGCTCAGCGCGCGGCCACTGAGCATGTAGCAGGCAATCAGACCGCCCATGCTCAAGTGGCCATCGATGATCTGGTACACGCCGAAGACGATCATGATCACCCCGGCCAGTTGCTGGATCAGCAGGGTGATGTTCATCGCCAGACCGGAGAGCATTTTCACCCGCAGTTCGAGGCGGCTGAGGGTGCCGATGGTCTGTTCCCACTGGTATTGACGTTCGCTTTCGGCGTTGTTGACCTTGACCGCGTCGAGGCCGGCGAGGGTTTCGATCAGGCTCGACTGGCGCTCGGCGCCGAGGGCCATGGTCCGTTCCATGGTTGCCACCAGCGGTTTCTGCAGCGCGTAACCGATCAGCAGGGCAATCGGAAACGCCAGCACCGGAATCCACACCAGATGCCCGCCGAGAATGGCGATGACGATGAAGATCAGAATGGTGAACGGCAGGTCGATCAGGCTGGTCAGGGTCAGCGAGGCGAGGAAGTCGCGCAGGCTCTGAAACTCGTGGATGTTCTGCGCGAAACTGCCGACACGCGCCGGGCGGTATTTCATGGCCATGCCGACGATGCGCTCAAACAGCGTCGCGGAGATGATCAGGTCGGTTTTCTTCCCGGCCAGATCCAGGCACAGACTGCGCAGGCTCTTGAGGATCAGGTCGAAGATGTAGGCGCCGGTGATGCCCAAGGCGAGCACCCACAGGGTCGCTTCGGCCTGGTTCGGCACCACGCGGTCGTAGACGTTCATCACGAACAGCGGCGCGGCCATGGCGATGATGTTGATCAGGAAACTGGCGGCGATGGCATCGGCGTACAGCCAGCGCGAGCGCTTGAGGGTGTCGCGGAACCACGAACGCGCGCGCGGGATCAGCGTGCCGTGGTTGACGTCGAATTTGTGTTGGGGTTGGGCGAAAAAGACTTTGCCGGTGTAGTCGTCGGCCAGCAGCTCGCGGCCGACCACGGATTCGCCGCCGTCGCTTTCGCTGAGCAGCACCCGTGCTTCGTTTTCACCTTGCCAGCCAAGCAGGATGGCACTGCGGCCGTCCTTGAGCAGCAACAAAGCCGGCATGGCGATTGCCGGAATTTCTTCCAGCTTGCGCTGCAGCACCCGACCTTGCAGGCCGGCGCGAGCCGCCGCGCGGGGCAGCAACTCGACACTCAGACGTTGTTTGGGCAGCGGCAGGCCGGTGGTCAGCATCGCCGCGCTGGCGGGCTTCTGGTGCAGCATGCAAAGGGCGAGCAGACCGTCCAGCAACGGATCGTCGTGCAACGCGCGTGGATCATGACTGAGATGAACTCGACTGACTTCTGATTCCACGCTCGACACTCTTTGGCAATTGAAAAGGGATAACTCAATTCATCCCAGGCAACTGGACCTTGGGCTTCACGTCGTTCTGCACAACGGATGCCAACGGTGCAACCACTCCCTGGCTTCTGAGCAACTCGCCCATGGTCGCCTTGATTCGATACTGAGTAAATAACTGAATGTTTTTGATTTCAGCCAGACGCCGCGAAGCGGTGAACAACTCGTTTTCGCTGTCGAGCAAGTCGAGCAGGGTACGTTCGCCAAGGCTGAACTGACGCTGGTAAGCGGTGCGCACCGAGGTGCTGTGATCGACGTACTGCTGAGCAATCGGCACTTGCGCGTTAGCGTTGTTCAGGGCGTTCCAGGCCAGGCCCAGCTCTTCATTCAACTGACGCAGGGCGTTGTTGCGGATGTCCAGCGCCTGGTTCGACAGGTACGACTTGGATTCCAGATCCGCCTTGTTGCTGCCGCCCGAATACAGGTTGAAGCGCATGCGCAGCATGGCCTGCCATTCGTTGTTGTGACCATTCTGACCGTCGAGATCGTTGTCGGCAGTGCGGCCCAGTTCGGCATCAAAGCGTGGGTAAAAGGTCGACTTGGCGGTTTGGTACTGTTTCTCGGCGGCGGCGATGTCGGATTCGGCCGAACGCAGGATCGGGCTGTTTTCCAGCATTTGCTGACGCGCTTCATTAAGGTTGGCCGGCATCATCGCCATGAAAGGAGCCGGACGCTCCAGCTGATCGGGCATCTGGCCGACAGCGCTGAGGAAGTTGGTTTCGGAGTCAGCCAGATTGGTCTGCTCGGTGATCAGGTTGTTGCGGGCCTGGGCCATCCGCGCTTCGGCCTGATCGAGGTCGGCACCGCTGCCCACGCCGCGCTGGGTGCGCAGCTGGATCTGGTCGTAGATGCGCTGGTGGCTCTTGAGGTTTTCTTCAGCCAGACGCACGAATTCACGGCGGGTCAGCACATCCAGATAAACCTGGGCGACGGTCAGCGCGGTGCGCTCGGAAGTCCCCAGCAGCGAGTAGGCGCGGGAGTTGACGGTGGCTTGTTGACGCCCGACTTCGCTGGACGTCGCAAAACCGTCAAAGACCATTTGCGACAGACGTAAACTTGACTCGCTGCGGTTAAGGGTTTCCCAGTGATTGCCGCCGCCATTGGCCCGGGTGGTCACGCTGTCGGTGCCTTCACGACCATAACCGCCCAGCAGATCGACCTTGGGCAGGTATCCACCTTTAGCTGCCTTTAATTGATAATCCGCAGCCAGACGACTGTTGACCCCTGCCTGGATTTCCGGATGGACATCCAGTGCCTGTTGCATGGCTTCTGGTAAGGATTGTGCTTGGGCAAAAGAGGCGGCGAGTGCGAAGGGTAGAGCCTTGAACAAATGCGAACGCATGGTAACGATTTCCCAGAACTACTTGTCTTGAATCACAGCAAAGAGTGGTGCTGCGGCGGATGATGGCAACCGGAATGACCGTATGTCGGAAAGTTCAAAACAGGAACCGGATCACACGCTAAAGGACAGGTCGCCGCGGAAATATCAATGTGACATTAGTGGGGCGATTGTTTAGGATGGCACCCAGAAGGTCAATAGTTTGGCATAAAGTTAATCGCGAAAGCATCTAGCCAAATTATTGACGAAAAGACGCGTCAAACTTGTTTCGCAAATTTTTAAAGTACGTCCAGACTGAATTGGCATCCATGCCGTCAGGTTTATGGAAGTCAATTGAACGTGACACCCCGGAGAGTCTTCAATGAGCAGTGTTGTTGCCATCGTCAAAAGCATTGTCGGTCAGGTATTCGTGGTGTCCCCAGAGGGCGTACGCCGCGTACTCGTTGAGGGCGATCGCCTGTTTGTCGGCGACCAGATCGACACCGGTCTGTCCGGCGCCGTGTCGCTTGAACTGGCTGATGGCCGCACCCTGGACCTGGGCCGCGAAACCCAGTGGAGCGCCAACGCGCCCGACTCCAGCACTGACCTGGCCGAAGCCACCGCGCAGGCTGCGCCGTCGGTAGCAGAACTGCAGCAAGCCATCGCTGCGGGCGTCGACCCGACCACCGCACTTGAAGCCACCGCTGCCGGCGCAACCGCCGCAGGTACTGGCGGCGCGGCGGGCGGCGGTCACAGCTTCGTGATGCTCGATGCCACGGCTGGCCGCGTTGATCCGACCATTGGCTTCCCGACTGCCGGGATCAACTCCGGTGCGCAAGCCGCACAGAACATCACTGGTGGCCAGAACACCGATACGACCAGCAACGCCCTGCGTGAGTCGACCTTGAGCCTCAGCGCCACGCCGACCATCACCGAAGCAGGCGGCGTGCTGGTGTACACCGCGACCCTGACCCAGGCGCCACTGACTGACCTGACCATCACCCTGTCCAACGGCGCGGTGATCGTGATTCCGGCCGGTTCGACCACCGGCACCGTCAACGTGCCGATGGCCCCCAACGACACCGTTTATAACGACCCGACCCAGATTGACGTGACCGTCACCGGCACCACCGGCGGCAACGGCATCACCGTGACCCCGCCAACCACCCCGGCGACAACTCAGGTCACGGACACCATCGACACCACCACCGTCACTCTGACGGCGGGGCCGAGCGTGACCGAAGGCGGTCAGATCACTTACACCGCGACCCTGACCAACCCGGCGCAAACGCCGGTCACCGTCACCCTGTCGAACGGCTCGACCATCACCATCGGCGCGGGCCAGACCACCGGCACCGTCAACGTGCCAACCCCGGCCAACGACGTCTATAACAACGGCAGCACCGTCACCACCACCATCACCGGTGCCACCGGCGGCAACTTCGAAAACCTGGTGCCGAACCCGACACCGGCGGTGACCACCATCACCGATTCGATCGATAACACCGGCCTGACCCTGACCGCCACCGGCACCGTCGTCGAGGGTGGTCAGATCACCTACACCGCGACTCTGACCAACCCGGCGCAGACGCCGGTCACCGTCACCCTGTCGAACGGTTCGACCATCACCATTGAAGCCGGCCAGACCAGCGGCACCGTCAACGTGCCGACCGCGCCAAACGACGTCTACAACAATGGCGGCACCGTCAGCACCAAGATCACTGGCGCTACCGGTGGCAACTTCGAAAACCTGGTGCCGAACACCACGCCAGCGACCACTACCGTTACCGATTCGATCGACACCACCAGCGTGAGCCTCACCGCCACCGGCACTGTTGTCGAAGGCGGGCAGATCACTTACACCGCGACCCTGACCAACCCGGCGCAAACCCCGGTGACCGTCACCCTGTCGAACGGTTCGACCATCACTATTGAAGCCGGCCAGACCACTGGCACCGTCAACGTGCCGACGGCGGCCAACGACGTCTATAACAACGGCAGCACCGTCAGCACCACGATCACTGACGCTACCGGCGGTAATTTCGAAAACCTGGTGCCAAACCCGACGCCAGCGACCACCACCATTACCGACTCGGTCGACACCACCAATCTGTCGCTGAGTGCCACTGGCTCGGTGGCCGAAGGTGGCTCGATTGTTTACACCGCAACCCTGACCAACGCCGCACAAACCCCGGTGACCGTGACCCTGAGCAACGGCTCGGTGATCACCATCGACGCGGGCAAGACCACGGGCACCGTGACCGTTCCGGCGCCTGCCGATGACGTCTATAAAGACGCCGGCAAAGTTGAAGTCTCCATCAAGGACGCCACCGGCGGCAACTTCGAGAACCTCGTTCCGAGCACCACGCCAGCCGTGACCGAAGTGACCGACACCATCGACACTTCGACCGTCAAACTGAGCGCCGATACCTCGGTGGCTGAAGGCGGCACCGTCACCTACACCGCCACCGTTGGCGCGCCAGTGACTGGCTCGCCGGTTGTGGTAACGCTGGCCAATGGTCAGAACATCACCATCGAAGTGGGTAAAACCACCGGCAGCGTGACCTTCACCGCACCGAACGATGCTTTGACCGGTAACGCACCGCTGACCAACTCGATCACTGGCGTGACTGGCGGCAACTACGAAGATCTCGTGGCCGACAAGACCCCGGTTTCGACTACCGTCACCGATACCGTCGACACCACCAATCTGTCCCTGAGTGCCACGGGGTCCGTGGCTGAAGGCGGTTCGATCGTTTACACCGCGACGCTGACCAATGCTGCCGGTTCGCCGGTGACCGTGACCCTGAGCAACGGCTCGGTGATCACCATCGAAGCCGGCAAAACCACCGGCACAGTAACCGTTCCGGCGCCTGCCGATGACGTCTATAAAGACGCCGGCAAAGTCGAAGTGACCATCAAGGACGCTACTGGCGGCAACTTCGAGAACCTGGTGCCGAGCACTGTTCCGGCGGTTACCGACGTCACCGACACCATTGATACTTCGACCGTCAAACTGACGGCTGATACTTCGGTCGCCGAAGGCGGCACTGTCACCTACACCGCCACCGTTGGCGCTCCGGTGACCGGCTCGCCCGTTGTGGTGTCCTTGGCCAACGGCCAGAGCATCACCATCGAAGTGGGGCAAACCACCGGCACCGTGACCACCACTGCGCCGAACGATGCGCTGGTTGGCCAGGCCCCTGTGACCAACTCGATCACCAACGTCAGCGGCGGCAACTACGAGAACCTCGTTGCCGACAAGACGCCCGTCAGCACCACCGTGACTGATACCACCGACACCACCAACCTGTCGCTCAGCGCGACCGGTTCCGTGGCCGAGGGTGGCCAGATTACCTACACCGCCACGCTGACCAACGCAGCGGGCTCGCCGGTCACCGTGAACCTGAGCAACGGCTCGGTGATCACCATCGAAGCAGGCAAAACCACCGGCACCGTGACGGTTCCGGCACCTGCCGATGACGTCTACAAGGACGCCGGCAAAGTCGAAGTGACCATCAAGGACGCTACCGGCGGCAACTTCGAGAACCTCGTTCCGAGCACCGTCCCAGCGGTGACCGATGTCACTGACACCATCGACACCTCGACGGTGAAACTGACGGCTGACACTTCCGTGGCTGAGGGTGGCACCGTCACTTACACCGCTACCGTCGGCGCGCCGGTGACCGGTTCGCCAGTAGTCGTGACGTTGGCCAACGGCCAGAACATCACCATCGAAGTGGGTAAAACCACCGGCACCGTGACCTTTACCGCGCCAAACGATGCATTGGTCGGCCAGGCTCCGGTCACCAACTCGATCACCAACGTGACGGGTGGCAACTACGAAAATCTCGTAGCGGACAAAACCCCGGTCAGCACCACCGTGACCGACACCACCGACACCACCAACCTGTCGCTCAGCGCGACCGGTTCCGTGGCCGAGGGTGGCCAGATCACTTACACCGCGACCCTGACCAACGCAGCGGGCTCGCCGGTCACCGTGAACCTGAGCAACGGCTCGGTGATCACCATCGAAGCAGGCAAAACCACCGGCACCGTGACGGTTCCGGCACCTGCCGATGACGTCTACAAGGACGCCGGCAAAGTCGAAGTGACCATCAAGGACGCTACCGGCGGCAACTTCGAGAACCTCGTTCCGAGCACCGTCCCAGCGGTGACCGATGTCACTGACACCATCGACACCTCGACGGTGAAACTGACTGCCGACACGTCCGTGGCTGAAGGTGGCACCGTCACCTATACCGCCACTGTTGGCGCGCCAGTGACCGGTTCGCCTGTTGTGGTGACCTTGGCCAACGGCCAAAGCATCACCATCGAAGTGGGTAAAACCACGGGCACCGTGACCTTCACCGCACCGAACGATGCGCTGACCGGTCACGCGCCGTTGAGCAACTCGATCACCGACGTGAGCGGCGGCAATTACGAAAATCTGGTGGCGGACAAGACGCCTGTTTCAACTAACGTCACCGATACCGTCGACACCACCAATCTGTCGCTCAGCGCCACCAATTCGGTCGCCGAGGGCGGTTCGATTGTTTACACCGCGACGTTGACCAACGCTGCCGGTTCGCCGGTGACCGTGACCCTGAGCAACGGCGCGGTCATCACCATCGAAGCGGGTAAAACCACTGGCACCGTGACGGTTCCGGCACCTGCCGATGACGTCTATAAAGACGCGGGCAAAGTCGAAGCAACCATTTCGACTGCCACGGGCGGCAATTTCGAAAACCTGGTGCCGAGCACGGTCCCGGCAGTGACTGAAGTCACTGACACCATCGACACCTCGACGGTGAAACTGACTGCCGACACGTCCGTGGCTGAAGGTGGCACCGTCACCTATACCGCCACTGTTGGCGCGCCAGTGACCGGTTCGCCTGTTGTGGTGACCTTGGCCAACGGCCAAAGCATCACCATCGAAGTGGGTAAAACCACGGGCACCGTGACCTTCACCGCACCGAACGATGCGCTGACCGGTCACGCGCCGTTGAGCAACTCGATCACCGACGTGAGCGGCGGCAATTACGAAAATCTGGTGGCGGACAAGACGCCTGTTTCAACTAACGTCACCGATACCGTCGACACCACCAATCTGTCGCTCAGCGCCACCAATTCGGTCGCCGAGGGCGGTTCGATTGTTTACACCGCGACGTTGACCAACGCTGCCGGTTCGCCGGTGACCGTGACCCTGAGCAACGGCGCGGTCATCACCATCGAAGCGGGTAAAACCACTGGCACCGTGACGGTTCCGGCACCTGCCGATGACGTCTATAAAGACGCGGGCAAAGTCGAAGCAACCATTTCGACTGCCACGGGCGGCAATTTCGAAAACCTGGTGCCGAGCACGGTCCCGGCAGTGACTGAAGTCACC